>NZ_JAVFVX010000005.1:10756-157951 GCF_033441795.1 Streptomyces sp. ADMS
GCTCGGGGGCTCCCGACTCAGGGCCGGTCCAGGGCCGGCTCGCTGGCCAGCTCAAGGCCGGCTCAAGGGCCGGCTCAGGGACGGCTCGGGGGGCCGGCTCAGGGCCGGTCCAGGGGCCCCGCTCAGGGCCGGTTCGGGGGGCGGGTGCGGCTGTGTCGTGGCTTGTCTCGCCCATGCGGCGGAGCCGCACATGTCACAGCCCGGGGCGCGTCTGCTCGCGGACCCGGGCGGGTGCGATCGGCCCACGAGGGAGGGGCCGGCCGTCTGTTAATGCTGGGTTTCCTGCGAACTCCCGTGCAGCAAAGGGCAGTTGACTGGGTAGAGACCCAACCGTCCGCTGCCACGCACGTCGAAGGGTGTTCCGCCCGTGTCCACGACTCCGTTCGCTCTGCGGTTGGCCGACCTCCTGCTCCGGCCCGCCCACCGTTCCCGTCGCACGCCCGACCACGTCTTCGACCGGCTGGTCGCCGATGCCGGACAGGCGCCCGGGGACGAGGACTTCGTCGACGGCTTCCGTTCCCTGCTCTGCGACTGGGCCCGGGACGGGAACCTCACGCCGGTCGGCTGGATGTCCGCACAGGGCCATGTCCGCAGGCATCTCACCAACCGGGCCCGGGTTCTGCGGCTGATCGCCGAGCGGCCCGAGATCGCCCAGGAGCCCATCGAGAAACCGGTGTTCGTGGTGGGTCTGCCGCGCACCGCCACCACACTCACCCACGGTGTGCTGTCCCTCTCGGACGAGCACCGATGTCCCAGGTTGTGGGAACTGCTGACACCCGACCTGGACGGCACGCCCGAGCAGCGGCGGAAGGCCATCAGGGCAGCGCGCATGATGGTCGGCGGCATCAACCTGTTCTCCCCGCGCTACCGCGACATCCACCCCATGGCCGCCGAGGGCCCCGAGGAGTGCACCTTCGCCCTCCCGCACACGATCATGCCGCTGTCCCAGGCTCGTATTCCCGAGTACCGGGTGGCGCTCCAGAAACGGGACTTCGTCCCCGACTACGCGTACCTCAAACAGATCTACCAGGTGCTCCAGTACGGCCGCCCCCGCCGCCGCTGGGTCCTCAAGTCCCCTCTGCACACCGAGAACCTGGACGCGCTGCTCCGCGTCTTCCCGGACGCCACGATCGTGTGGACGCACCGCGATCCGGCCGCCGTGGTGGCCTCGTTCTGCAGCCTCATCGAGGCCGGCATGGCGATCACCCTGCGCCCCCTGGACCTGCCCGGCCTCGGCGCCACCTGGCTCGGACTCCTCAGCCGCTCCGTGAACCGCGGCCTCGTCGCCCGTGCCGCCGTCCCTCGCGAGTCCCTGGTGGACGTCCCGTACTCCTGGCTCGGGACCGATCCCGCGCCGGGCGCCCCGAAGCTCTACGACGCCGTCGGCGCCCGCTGGACCGATGCCGACGCCGCCCGGCTCCCCGCAGTCGCGGCCCGCCCCAAGGGCACCCGCCCCCACAGTTACGACCTGGCCCGGTACGGTCTGACCCGCGCCGACGTCGACTCGGCCTTCGCCGACTACAACGCACTGCGGGCCGAGGTCGACCGCGCCTGAACGGCACGACCGGCCCCGGCCCTTCAGCCTGTCCCGCTGTCTCAGCTGCTGCTGACGGTCAGGTTGTTGGTGGTGAAGTCCAGGCCGCCGGAGGACGAGGTGACCTCGTACCCGAACTGCACGTCACCGATGGTCTCGTTGCCGAACCAGCCCTTGGTGTCCTTGATCCACTTGAGGATCGGGAGGATGTTGACGGTGCCGGACGACGAGTTCGACGTGCGGATGAACGAGAAGACCTCGTTCGCTCCGTTGTCGCCCTTGTAGACGGTCCAGGTGTGGCCGCCCAGCGTCACGTTGCCCTGTGAGGTGCCGAGCGGGCCGACGGCTCCGGTCTTGTTGACCCAGAGCATGATCTCGTAGTCGTAGTCCGTGTCCCAGATGTCGTACGACGTGTTGTACGCGCCGGACGACGGGACGGTGACGTTGTAGCTGCTGGAGAGCGAGCCGAGCGAGGTGATCGTCTTGTTGATCACCTTTTTGGAGTTGGGGTACGACTTGATGCCGCCGGTGTTCGGGTGGTTGGCCCAGACCCCCCAGTTGGTACCGGAGTTGGCCCAGGTGCACTGGCTGCCGGCGCCGGAGCCCCAGATGTTGTTGTAGAGGGTGTAGCCGTTCAGCGAGGTGTTGCCCCACTGGTCGCAGGTGTTCCAGACAGCGGCCGAGGCGGGGGCGGACGCGAGACCGATGGTGGCGCCGAGCGCGAGAGCTGGGGCCAGCAGGACCTTGGTGATCCGGCTCAGCGTGCGGGTGCGTGTTGCCATGGGGGTTCCTTCCATGGGTGGGGGGGATGCGAGGGGATGAGAGTGGGGGGTTGTCTGCTGTTCTCTGCTGCGCTGTTCCTTGGTGCGGTTACCGCGGCCCCAGGTCGAGGACGCGGTCTTCTCCGGCGACGAGGTCGATCGTGCGTGCGCCGGAGGAAGTCCTGAGATCGATACGGCCACTGCGGGTGGGGCGTACGACGGCCCGGCCCCGCCCCGGCCCCCAGTCGAGGTCGACCTCCGCGCCGAACCGCGTTCGTACGCCCCGGAGTCGGCCGGTGGGGCAGGCCGCCGGGAGCGCGGGCAGGAGGACCAGTCGGCCGGGGGTCGACTGGATGAGTGCCTCGATCAGGACGGCGGGCAGGGCGTGGGCGGCGTCCGCGTTGTAGACGTCCCGCCGCGGGTAGTGCGCGCTCATCAGGGAGGCGTGGAAGAAGTCTCCGTCGAGCACCTGGCCGAGGGCGTGGGTGACCCGTTCGGCGTCGCGGAGGCGGGCCGCGATCAGCGCGTGGTGCAGGTGGCCGTGGGCCGAGTCGTTCTCGGCGCCCCGGAGCTGGAGGGCACGGTACGCGGCGCCGGCCAGGTCCGGGGTGTCGTACGGGTTGATCTCGTCGAGGGGCCAGACACCGTAGAGATGACTGAGGTGACGGTGGTCGTAGGAGTCGTCGAGGCCGGGCCGGGCCCATTCGGCGAGCGCGCCGTCGGCGTTGACGCGGTGCGGCGGGAGCCGGTCTGCCAGAGCCCGCCAACGGTCGGCGCGTTCGGGGTCCTCGGGGTGGTAGTCGGCGGCGGTGAGCAGGGCGTGCCGGGCCGCGGAGAGGTCCATGGCGGCGTTGAGGGTGCCCCAGCTCGCGTTGGCGGGACGGTTCTCGGGCGAGTAGGAGGGGACGACGACGAGGTGGCCGTCGGCGTCGGTACGGGTGAGGAAGTCCTCGTAGAACAGGGCGACTTCGGCGAGCAGGGCGGCTGTGCGCGGGTCGCGTACGCCCTCGGTTTCGTCGTGGTCGACGAGCGGCTTGAGCAGCCAGTCGGCGCCCGCCGTCCAGAGCTGGAGCGGGTACTCACGGGAGAAGTGGTACGTCAGTCCGGACTCGCCGTCGGTGTGTGCGGGGGCGACCACACCCCGGGTACCGAAGACCGCGCGGGCGTTCTCCCGCCAGTCGTCCGTCTGGCGGTGGATCAGGGAGGCTTGGGCCTCGGTGACTTCGGGGAGTGCGCCGGCCGCCGCCGATGCCGTCTGGAGGTTGAGGTTGGCGTCGGCGGTGAACGCTCCGGACCAGGCTGTGTTCCAGTCGCCGGTCCACAGGCCGACCAGGCGGGGCGGAAGCATTCCACTGGCGGAGAGCAGGTGGTAGCGGCCGGCGGCGAAGAGACGCTCCAGGAGGGCGGGGCTCTTCGGTCGGGCCAGCAACTCCGTTCCGGGAAGGGTGCGTTCGGCTTCGTCGGCGGCGAGGTCGAGGGTGACGCGCTCGTAGGCGGTGCGGTGGAGGGAGGCGTGGCGGGCGAGGAGACGGTCGTACATCCGGTCCCCCGGCCACGGCTCACCGTCCCCGTCCCCGCCCGGCAGCAGTTCACGCAGGGCGCGGGCGTGATCCGCCGTATCCAGTTCGCCGACGTGCCGGACGACGCGGGTCAGCAGCAGCACGGACTCCGCGCCCTCGACACGCACGCCGGGCGGGGTGAGGGTTGTCCCGCCGCCCATGGGCACGACGAGGGTCACCCCGGTGTACGCGCGGTCGCTGTCGGGGTAGCGGGCGCGGATGGTGAGCAGGGCGCCCTCGGGAGTGCGCACCACGCTCTGGCCGACGCCCAACTCCCCAGGGTAGCCCGGGAGTCGGTGGTCGAGATCGATGTCGAGGGTGAGACCGCGGCCGCCAGGACCGCCTGGGCTGCCGGTCCCGCCCGTGCCGCCCATGCCGCCAGGGCCGCCTGGGCTGCCGGTCCCGCCCGTACCACCGATGCCACCGATGCCACCGATGCCACCGATGCCACCGATGCCACCGATGCCACCAGTATCGCCAGTGCCGCCAGGCCCGCCGGTGACACCCGAGCCGCCAGAACCGCCTGGGCTGCCCATGCCACCCTTGCCACCCTTGCCACCGGTATCGCCAGTGCCGCCAGGCCCGCCGGTACCGCCGGTGACACCCGACCCGCCAGAACCGCCTGGGCTGCCCGTGCCGCCAGGGCCGCCTGGGCTGCCGGTCCCGCCCGTGACGCCAGGGCCGCCGGTGACGCCAGTGACGCCAGTGACGCCAGTGACGCCGGTGACGCCGGTGACGCCGGTGACGTACTGGACGATGACGTCGTCCGCGCGGGACACGAAGACCCGGCTGCGCCACCCCGCGCACGCGGCCTCGGCCACCCCGCTGGTGAAGTCGACGGACCGCCGGTAGTCGGGCCGCTCCCCCGCGGACGCTCCGCCACGCAGCCGCACCTGGAACGCCGGATGGAAGGGCTGCACCCACTGCAGCTCCCGCCCGTCGGTGAAGCTCTCGGCGGCCGTGGCCTCCCCGGCGAGCAACCGGTCCTGGAGCGCGCCCAGTTGGCCCGCCAGTTGCGGTGGCCGTGCGTGCTCGCTGCCGTTCGGGCGTACGAGGGTGTGGTGTGTGACGACGACGCGGTCGCTCTCCGGGTCGCCGAACACCAGGGCGCCATGGCTCCCGTTGCCGCTGAGGTAGCCGTCCTCCCAACGGGCGGCGGGGCATGGTTCCCAGGTTCCGTGGACGGGTCCGCCGGTGGTCATGGCTTGAGCACCGCCACTCCGTACCGGCCCAGCGAGACCGCGTCGATGACGATGTCCCCGGTGAGCAGGTCCCGGTGGACACCGGGTACTTGGACGGTCACCGGGTCGGACCCGTGGTTGAGCACAAAGAGCAGCTCACCGCGCCGGACCGCCTCGACCCCGGCGGGCAGTCCGTCCAGCACCGGTCGTACGCCCGCGTCGGCGCCGATCCGGGCCAGGAGGTCCCGCAGAGCGTCGGGCTCGGGGAGCGTGGAGACGTACCAGGCGCGCCCCTTGCGCAGCACCGCCGGCAGCCCGTCGAGTTCGCCGCCCTTGTACGCAGTGACCTCGTCGGCGTCGTCGGCCTCCAGCTCCTCGGACCACAAGTGCCCCCGGAAGCCGTCCACTTCGACGGTGTCGCCCGCGTCCAGCGGCCACCACTCGTGCAGGGTGCGCACTCCGAGGAGTTCGCGCAGTCGGGCATCCATGCCGCCGGGCCGTACCCGGTCGTCCTCGTCGGCGACTCCGGTCAGGAATCCGCAGACGAGGGTGCCGCCGCCGCGTACGTACGCCAGGAGGTTGTCGATCGCCGCGTCCGTGAGCAGGTACAACTGCGGTACGACGACGAGCCGGTAGGCCGACAGGTCGTGCTCTGGGTGGGCGAAGTCCGTCGCGAGGTGCGCTTCCCACAGGGCCCGGTGCCAGGCCCGTACGACCTGCGGGTAGTCCGCCTCCGAGGAGAGCCGCCCCTCCTGGGCGCCGCCCCACCAGGCATGCCAGTCGTGCAGGACGGCGATGTCGTTGGCGGTATGACTGTCCGTCACCTCGGCACTGATGGTCGCGAGTTCGGCCCCGAGTTGCCTGACCTCCTGGAAGGTGCGGCCGTGTTCGCCGGCGTGGCTGACCATGCCGGAGTGGAACTTCTCGGCGCCCTGCCGGGACTGGCGCCACTGGAAGTAGCAGACGGCGTCGGCGCCGCGCGCCACCGCCTGGAGCGACCAGAGGCGGTTGAGGCCACGCGGCTTGGGGTGGTTGACGCCCCGCCAGTTGACCGGACCGGCCGCCTGCTCCATCAGCATCCACGGACCGCGCGCCTGCGAACGCGTCATGTCCTGGACGAGCGCGCCCTGTTGGGCGCCGAACGGGTCACGTGGATCGGGGTAGAGGTCGACGGAGACGACGTCCTCCTCCTGGACCCAGCGCCAGGCGTCCTGTCCCACCCACATCGGCATGAAGTTGGTGGTGACCGGGAGGTGCGGGGTGTGGCGGCGGACGATGTCGCGCTCCGCGAGGTAGCACTCCAGGAGCGCGTCGGACGTGAAGCGTTTGAAGTCGAGCACCTGGGTCGGGTTCCGCATGTAGTGCGGGAGACGCGGCGGCAGGATCTCGTACCAGTCGCCGTACCCCTGGCTCCAGAAGGCCGTACCCCAGGCTTCGTTGAGGGCGTCCAGGGTGGCGTACCTGTCCTGGAGCCAGCGGCGGAAGGCGGCGGCGGACTCGTCGCCCCAGTCGTAGGTGCAGTACTCGTTGTTGATGTGCCACATGGTGAGGGCGGGGTGGCCGCCGTAACGGGCGGCCAGGTCCTCGGTGATGGCGGCGGCGTAGCGGCGGTAGACCGCGCTGGAGTGCGCGAAGTGCTGGCGCCCGCCCCACCACTCGATCCGCCCGTCCTCGGCGACGGGCAGGGTCTCCGGGTGCAGCCGGCCCATCCAGGGCGGCGGCGAGGAGGTGGGCGTGGCGAGGACGACGCCGATGC
Organism: Streptomyces sp. ADMS; assembly: GCF_033441795.1. Classification (NCBI taxonomy): domain Bacteria; kingdom Bacillati; phylum Actinomycetota; class Actinomycetes; order Kitasatosporales; family Streptomycetaceae; genus Streptomyces; species Streptomyces sp. ADMS. The sequence goes on from NZ_JAVFVX010000005.1 coordinate 17,548, forward strand.
CGTTGTCGTGCATCAGGTCCATCAGCCGGTCCAGCCAGCCGAACTCCCTTGTCCCGGGCCGGGGTTCGAGCTTCGCCCAGGAGAAGACGCCGAGCGTGACGGAGTTGACGCCGGCGTCCTTCATCAGCCGGACGTCCTCGTGCCAGGTCTCCTCGGGCCACTGCTCGGGGTTGTAGTCACCGCCGAAGAGGATGCGCCCCTGGGTGGCATCCCTGAGCCCCGGCATCAGACGGGGTCCCCGTACTGGATGCCCCGCCCGTTGGTGGCGAGGTAGACGCGGCCGTGGATCCGCGGGTCGCCGGTGATCGCCGCGCCGATCCACCCCCACTGGTGGGCGTCGTCGTTGATCCGTGTCCAGGTCTTCGCCTCGTCGTCGGAGCGGTAGACGGCGGTGATGGTCTCGGTGGAACCGACCAGGTAGACCGCCGGGTAGGCGGCGCCCTCGGCTGCCCGGCCGAATCCGAGCGTGTACGACGCCCAGCAGCTGGCGACCTTGGCGAAGGTGGCACCCCCGTCGGTGGACCGGTAGAGCCCGTTCCACTTGACGCTCAGCCACAGGTCACCGGAGCGTCCGGGTGCCGCGGCCAGCTCGAACTGACTGTCTCCGGAGGGCAGCCCGCTCGCCCGGGCGGTGAACGTGAGGCCACTGTCGCTACTGGCGTACAGCGTTCCCGCATCGGTGTCGTACGCGTAGAAGCGCGTCGGGTCGGCCGGGTCGGCGACCGGCGTGGCGCCCTTCGGAACGGAGGAGATCTCGGACCAGGTCGTGCCGTTGTCCGTGGAGCGGTGGGCCGGGTACTTCGTGCCGTCCCAGTGCACGAAGGTCCACAGCAGCACGCTGCCGTCGGCGTTGGTGGCGATCGGCCCCGGTGCGTCCTTGGCGATGTCGGGCTGGGCGGCGAAGGGTGCCCAGCTCCGCCCGCCGTCGTTCGAGAAGGCCCCGTTGCCGTTGTCACCCCACCCTGACCGGACGACGTACGACGGCTTGGCCGCGGCCTGGGCGAGTCCCGTCGCCGATCCGAACACGGGGTTGGTCGCCATGCCGCGCGATGGGGACGCCGTGAGCCGCTCGTGGTACATCACGCCGATGTCCCCGAGTCCGCTGAGCAGGTGCGCCTCCCCGACCGGGGGCGAGATCAGCTGGCGCACGGACGTCTCCTCCAGGCCGCGGATCTGCGGGGCCCAGTTCTTGAGGTCGCGGGTGCCGTAGAGGGTCGCGCCGGTCCCGTACACGATGTGCCGGGAGTCGTACGGGTCGAGGGCGAGTGCCTGGATCCACCAGCCGAACTTCGGCTTGTCGTTGCCCCACTTGAGGAAGGGGGTCTCGGACACGTCGAACACGGCGCTGTCCTTGAGGGACGTCCACGTACGGCCGCCGTTGGTGGAGCGGAACACCGTGTCGATCTCGGCCCAGCGGTTGTTGGTGGAGACGACGAGGGTGCCGGCCCGGCAGGCGTCGACGGCGACTCCGCCGTAGGCGAAGTTGTCGGCGGAGCCGTCGGCGGTGGTCCCGCCCGGCTCGACCGGGGTCACGTCCGTCCAACCGCCGTTCGTGGTGCGCAGCTTGTGCACGCTGCCGTCCGACTGGCCGTTGGGTCCTGGCGCGTTGCCGTACGTCACGTACAGGTCGCGGGTGTGCCTGTCGTAGGCGGCGCGGATCGGGACCTTGGCGGAGGTGGCGCCGACGGGCTGGCCCGGTACGGCTTCCCAGGTCGTGCCGTCGGAGGTGCGGTACAGGTTGGCCGTACCGGCGGTTCCGTTGCCGTCGCCGTCGCCCCACCCGGCGTAGACGGTTCGGCCGGCCGCGACCAGGAAGGTGACGCCCTGGCCGGTCGCGCTCGGGGTGGCCGGGAAGGTGCTCGCGACTGCCCAGGTGGCGCCCCGGTCGGTGGACCTGAGGAGCCCGTCGTGCCGGGTTCCCAGCCACAGGGTGTCGCTGTCGCGCGGGTCGACGAGCAGCCGCTCGCCGGCGCCCCGCCCGTCCTCGTTGGCCCCGAGCTTCACGGTCAGGTCGGTGCGGGTCCAGGTCGCGCCCCGGTCCTCGGACCGCAGGACGGCACCGTTCCCGGCCCACGACTGGGCGTAGGTGCCGAGGGAGAGGTACACGCGGTTGGGGTGCGCGGGGTCGACGGCGATCGCCTCCACCCCGAGGAGGTTCCAGTCGTCCCACCCGAGGTGATCGGTGAGCGCGGTCCAGCGCGCGGCGCGCTCGTCCCACCGGTAGGCGCCGCCGATGTCGGTACGGGCGTAGGCGAGACCTCGAACGGAAGGGTGGAACAGCACCCCGGTGACGAACCCGGTGCCGCCGATGACGGCGGTGCGCCAGCGATAGGCGGGCGGCGCGGCCGCGGCCGCGGCGGGGGCCGCCTGGGCCGCCGTACCGGGCAGGGACACGGCGGAAACTGCGGCAACGGCGGCGCTCGCAGCAAGAACGGCACGTCTACTCGGACGGGACGAAGACATGACTTACCTCGATCTGGAAGAAAGGGGGGGGAGGAATGGCGCCCTGAAGGGGCGCGGGGAACTGCGCGATCAACCACAACGGCCCCGCGGTCGCCAACGGACCGCAAGAGGCACCTCATTTCGCGAACCTGGACGTCAGCCCTTGACCGCGCCGGTCAACATGCCCTTCTTGAAGTGCCTCTGGACGAACGGCGATGCCACCGCGACAGGGATCAACGCAAGGACCATCACGGCCATCTGCAACCCCAGCGCCGACAACTGCCCCGTACGGACCGCCTGCTGAAGCCCCGTGGGCGCCGCGGTGTTCTTCTGTACCAGCTGGATGAGCACGTTCTGCAGCGGCATCATCTCCTGGTCACTGAGATAGATGGACGCGTTGAACCAGGCACTCCAGTACCCGACCGCGTAGAACAGGGAGATCACGGCCAGCACCGCCCGGGACAGCGGCATGATGATGGTCAGCAGGATCCGTAGATCCCCCGCCCCGTCGATCCGCGCGGACTCGGTGAGCTCGGGCGAGATCCCCATGAAGAACGCCCGCAGGACGAGAATGTTGAAGACGCTGACCGCACTGGGCAGGACCAGCGACAGATAGGTGTCGGTGAGCCCCAGCGACTGCACCAGGAGGTACGTCGGGATGAGGCCGGCCCCGAAGAACATGGTCGCCATCATGGTGAGCAGGAAGAACCGGTGCCCCAGACTGCCCGGCCGGGACAGCCCGTAGGCCGCGAGCACCGACACCGTCATCGAGAACAGCGTGCCGAGGAGCGTGACACCGACCGAGATCGTGATCGCCCGGCTGACCTGCCCGCCGCTGAGCAACTCCGTGTAGTTGACGAAGGTGATGCCCTGGGGGATCACGACGAGACCGCCGACCCGGTCGATCACCGGCTTCGGGGAGAGGCTGGTGACGATCACGATCCACAGCGGGCCGAGCACCCCCAGACAACAGAGTGCGAGGAAGCTGCTCTTGGCGGTGAGCCCGGCCTTGCTGGGCTGCTCCTCCCACGCAGGGCGGGCGGGGGCTTTGAGGCTGCGGACGAGCTGCGTGTTGAGGCTCACTTCTTGTACACCCCCTGCTCGCCGAGCAGGTGCGCGAACTTGTTCGCGCCCAGGACGAGACACACTCCGATGGCTCCCTTGACGAGGCCGACCGCGGCCGCGTAGCTGAAGTCGCCGTTCTGGATACCCATGTTCCACACGTACGTGTCGAGGACCTCGCTGGCCCCCACGCCGACCGCGTCCCGCTGAAGCAGGAACTGCTCGAATCCCACACTCAGCGCGTCGCCCACCCGCAGGACCAGCAGCAGCGCGATCACCGGGCGCAGCGCGGGCAGCGTCACGTGCCACATACGGCGCCAGCGCCCCGCGCCGTCCATGGCGGCGGCCTCGTACAGATCGGTGCTGACGGCGGCCAGCGCGGCGAGGAAGACGATGATCCCCCAGCCGGCGTCCTTCCAGACGGCCTGTGCGGTGACCAGGTACTTGAAGAGGTCCGCGTTGGTCATCAGGTCGAAGCCGCTCCACCCGTGGTCCTCGAGTGTCTGGGCGATGATGCCCGCGCCTCCGAAGATCTGCTGGAAGACGGTGACCACGAGGACCCACGAGAAGAAGTGCGGCAGATACATGATTGCCTGCGCCACGGCCCGGACCCGTGGCCTGATCACGCTGTTGATGAGCAGCGCGAGAGCGATCGGGATCGGGAAGAACAGCACCAGTTGGAGCGCGAACAGGAGGATGGTGTTCTTCGCGGCGCTCCAGAAGAGCGGGTCGTCGACCATCCGCGAGAACTGCTCCACACCGACCCAGGGACTGTGGAAGATCGCCGTGACGCCGTTGCTGGAGACGTACGGGTCGTAGTCCTGGAAGGCGACGACGTTGCCGAGCAACGGGACGTAGTTGAAGATCAGCAGCAGCACGATGACGGGCAGTGTCATCAGGATGAGCGCGCGGTCGCGGCGGAGTCGGATCCGCCAGGGGACCTTGCCCGCCCCGTCCGCCTTGCGCGGTACCCGCTCTCTCACCACAACCGTGGCGACCGCGGCCACCGGTTCCTCGACGGCCGTGGGGGGACGAGTCCCGTCGGCCCTGCTCCCGGCCGTGAGAGACATCAGTTGCCGCTGCCGTTCTTGTCGATGAGCTGCTGGTACCAGTCGCGCAGCTGGTCGCCGCCGGAGGACTTCCAGGTGGAGACTGCGGCCTGTACGTCCGACAGCTTGCGGTTGCCCCGTACGTAGTCGATCTCCAGCTGCTCGAACTGGCTGTTGAGGTTCGCGTAGCGGGTCGGCTCGACGATGTTCATGCCGTAGGTGGACGTCTTCTTCATGAAGGCGCCCATCCGCTGCTGCCACTCGACCTGCTTGCGAGCGACGTCCGGGAAGTCGGGGTGGGCGTAGTAGGGAGCCGGCGCGGCCAGCATCACCCAGGCGTTGATCACCTCGGAGTTGCCCTGGTCGTTCTTGACCGGGACACCGTCCTTGACCGTGTAGTGGGTGCCCTCGACGCCGTAGTCGACGAGCATCCGTTCCTTGGTGCCGTAGGGCGCGGCCGCGAAGTCGGCGGCGGCCAGCGCGTTCTCGATCGTCGCCTTCGAGGCGCCCTTGCGGATCAGCGACCAGATGCCGGCCGGCTGGGCCGCCCACAGCGTCGGGTTGCCGCCGTCCGCGCCGAAGATGTCCATGCCCTCGATGACGAAATCCGGGTTGGACTGGGCCTGTTCGGCGGTCTTCCCGTACCAGGTGGACATGTCCTGGTTGTAGACCAGGGTCTGTCCGGCGGTGAACCGCTGGCCCGCGTCGCCCGAGCGTGCCTTGTCGTCGGGATGCACTACGCCCGCGTCGAACAGCTTGCGGGTCCACTCCAGGGCCTCGAGGTATTCGGGCTGCTCGACGCGGTACGTCAGCTTGCCGTCGGAACCGACGCTCCAGCCGAGCGTCCCGGAGGGGCGGACACCGAAGATGTTCCACGCGGTCCAGTTCATGTCGCCGCAGGCCCACACCTTGGCCTTGGCGCTGGTGACCTCCTTGGCCCAGCTGAGGAACTCGTCGGGCGACGTGGGAACGGAGTAGCCCTTCTCGTCGAAGATGTCCTTGCGGTAGTAGGGCACGATGAAGGACGCAGAGGCGGCCGGCATCGGGATACCGCGCAGCGCGCCGCCGAAGATGCCCATGCGCCAGGCGTCGGAGGGGATCGCGGCGAGGTTCGGGTACTTCTTGACCTTGTCGCCCGCCAGGTAGGGGCCGAGGTCCATGAACTTCGCGGTGACGGCGTTCGCGATCTTGCCGACCAGCTCCCAGCCGGGCACGACCACCATGTCGGGGATGGAGCTGGAGGCGAGGACTGCGCCCAGCTTCTGGCCGTAGGTGTTGCCGTCCTGGTTCTGCCAGGTGACCTTGGTGCCCGCTGCGGCGTCGAGTGCCTTGTAGTAGGCGCAGTCGGCCTTCGGCGGGGAGCCCCAGAACGGGGACATGATCTTGAAGGGGGCACTGGTGCCGAGCTTGTCCGGGACCGAGGTGGTGAGGGCGGCGAGGTCGACCCTGCCGGTGTAACCGGCGGACGAACCGTTCTTCGACGGAAGGTCCGGCCTGGCGACCGTGCTCGCGACGAACGTCGGGAGCAGCTTGTCCGCGGCCTTGCCCGAGGTGGTCCCGTCGCGCGATCCGCTGTCCGAACCGCCGCAGGCGGAGAGCAGCGGCATCCCGCCCGCCACGGCGGCGGTGGCGACCGCCGTCGAGGCGAGGAAGCTTCTCCGGCTTGGTCCGGAGGAAGCGGAAGCGGCGTTCGGCGTCATTGCGTCAACCCTTCATGGCGCACCAGGACACCCGGCGGTGGAGCCGTCGGCTGCGGTGTCTTGAGTGGAACTCGCTGAGCTGAAGCGGTCCTCCGACTCGTGCAACGGCAATCCATAGTCGAAGCGCTTCGATGTTGCTGCGAGGTTAAGTGAACACCTGAGGGTGCACAAGGGTCGGTCCCAAGATTCCTCCGAGGTACGGAGCCCTGCACAACGGCCCGAACCGCCCCCGTACACCGCTTGACATCACGGGCAGGAAACAGAGTTGTTGCGCCTGGGTCTCTTGACACCCACCCCCACGTCGAATGAGCATCGAAGCGCTTCGAATGTGCCTCGCCGCTCCATCGCAAAGGGAACCCCACGTGACCGCACAAACGCCGCCTTCGCCGCCATTCCGCGATCCGCAGCTGCCGATCGCGAAGCGCATCGACGATCTGCTGTCGCGCCTCACCCTCGACGAACGGGTCGCGTTCCTGCACCAGTTCGCACCCGCCGTCGAGCGCCTCGGCGTCGCCGCCTTCCGTACCGGCCAGGAGGCGCTGCACGGGGTGGCGTGGATGGGTCCGGCGACCGTCTTCCCACAGGCGGTCGGTCTCGGCGCGACCTGGAACGAGGAGCTCGTGCACCGCGTCGGCGACGCGGTGTCCAAGGAGGTCCGCGCGATGCGGGCCCGCGACGACCGCGTCGGCCTCAACGTCTGGGCGCCCACGGTCAATCTGCTGCGCCACCCCCTGTGGGGCCGCAACGAGGAGGGCTACTCGGAGGATCCGAAGCTGACCTCGGCGATCGCCACCGCCTACACCCGTGGCCTGCGCGGCGACCACCCCGCGTACTGGCGCACGGCCCCCGTCCTCAAGCACTGGCTGGCCCACAACAACGAGACCGGAAGGGACATCACGTCCTCCTCGGTCCGCCCGCGCGTCCTGCACGAGTACGATCTGCGCGCCTTCCGCGAGACTGTCGAGGCGGGCGCGGTGGCCGGGGTGATGCCCGCGTACAACCTGGTCAACGGCCGCCCCAACCACGTCTCGCCGCATCTGCGCGAGCATCTGCGCGCCTGGACGGACGAGGACCTGCTCGTCTGCTCGGACGCCGCCGCGCCCTCCAACCTGGTCGACTCGGAGCACTACTTCGACACCCACGAGGAGGCGACGGCCGCCGCGCTGATCGCCGGCGTGGACAGCTTCACCGACCACGGCACGGACAGTTCGAAGATCATCGCGCGCGTTCAAGGCGCCCTGTCCCAGGGCCTGTTGACGGAGGAGGACATCGACAGGGCGGTCCGCCGTCAGCTCTCGGTCCGTTTCCGCCTCGGCGAGTTCGACCCGCAGTACGACCCTTACGCCAACACCAAGGACTTCGACACGCCGGCCCACCGCGCCCTCGCCCAGGAGGCGGCGGAACAGGCGGTCGTCCTGCTGAAGAACGACAGCCACACCCTTCCCCTGCCCCCCGGCACCAGGGTGGCGGTCGTCGGTCTGCTCGCCGACGAGTGCAAGGCCGACTGGTACAGCGGCACCCTCATCCACCGCTCGACGCCGCTGGAGGCCCTGTACGAGCGCTTCGGCGCCGAGCACGTCGAGTTCGCCGAGGGCGTGGACCGCGTACGCCTGCGGACGTCGGCGGGTACGTTCCTGCACGTGCCGCCCGCCGAGGACGCGCCCGACGTCGCCCGGGGCGCCGAGGGCGCGCTGGACCCGGCCCTCCTCGCGGGCCGCACCGACCTGCCCGCACTCACGGCCGACGCCGACGGCACCGACTTCGCGCTGATCGACTGGGGCGAGGGGGTCCTGACGCTGCGGGCGCCCGACGGCCGCTATCTGTCGGTCGCGGAGGACGGTTACGTACGGGCGTCCGCGGACCAGCCCGGAGGCTGGGTCGTCCAGGAGACGTTCCGCCTGGAGCCCCACAGGGCGCAGGGGTCCCATGAAAACCATCACCTCCTCAGGCACGTCGGTACGGGTCGCCACGTCTCCGTCGCCGCCGACGGCGTAAAGGTTGCCGACGAGAAGGAGACTCCTCCGGAGATCTTCGAACTGATCGTCGCCGAACGCGGTGAGGAATCGGTGAAGAGAGTGGCCGCCCGGGCTGACGTGGTCGTGGTGGTCGCGGGCAACGACCCGCACATCAACGGCCGCGAGACCGAGGACCGCACGACGCTGCGCCTCCCCGCCCACCAGCAGCGCCTGCTGACGGCGGCCCACGCGGCGAATCCCCGAACCGTCCTGGCCCTGGTATCGGCGTACCCGTACGCGGTCGACGTCGCGGACCTCCCGGCGGCCCTGTGGACCGCGCACGGCGGCCAGGCGGCGGGCACGGCGCTGGCCCGCGTCCTGGCGGGCGACGTCTCACCGGCGGGACGCCTCCCGCAGACCTGGTACGCCGACGACGCAGACCTCCCCGGCCTGCTGGACTACGACATCATCGGCTCCCGGCAGACGTACCTCTACTTCGAGGGCACGCCTCTGTTCCCCTTCGGCCACGGCCTGTCGTACGCGTCGTTCGCGTACGGCGACCTGACGGCCGAGACGGAGGACGACGAGACGCTGCGGGTGTCGTTCACAGTGACCAACACCGGGGACGTCACGGCGGACGAGGTGGCACAGCTGTACACGAGGGCGCCGGACTCGCCGGTCACCCGCCCGCGCAGAGAACTGGTGGCCCACCGCCGCATCACCCTGTCCCCGGGGGAATCGACCACGGTCTCCTTCGAACTCCCGCTCAGCTGCCTGGAGTTCTGGGACGTGGCGACCGGCGGCCGACGCCTCGCGCCGGGCGGGTACGAGCTTTTGGCGGGCGCGTCGAGCGAGGACATCCGCGCACGTACGACGGTCACGGTGACCGGCACCCCGTCGACACCGCGCCCGGTACGCCAACTCGGCCTGGGCGCAGCCGACTTCGACGAGCAGAGCGGTGGCGAGATCGTCGACCGTACGAAGATGTCGGGCGACGCGGTGACACCGGCGGCCGGCGGCGAGGCCGAACTCCTCTACCGGGACTGCGACTTCGGGGCAGGGGTCACGGAGGTCACGGTCACGGTGGCGGGCGAGGGGGTGGTGGAGGTCGTACTGGACGGCGCAGACAGGGCGGCCGTACTGACGCCGACGCCGACCCCGGGCCCGTACGACTACACGACAGTCCGGGCCACACTCGCCGTCGACGGTGTGCGCGACGTACGTCTCAGGCTGCGCGGCCCGTTGCGGCTGGCGCACGTCGGCTTCTCCGGCTAGGGCCTGTCCGGCGGATCAGGCTGGAGGAAAGCAGCGGCGCCTCATGAGCGCACGTGAGCGGGGCGTGGTGCGTGCGGCTGCAAGGCGGAGGAGGGAGTCGACGCGGAGCGTCGGCGAGGGACGACAACGCCGCAGATGTGCGCACCACGCCCCGCACCTCCGGCATGATCGGCCGGGCAGGCCCTGGGGTCCGGAGCGGTCGGCACATGGAAGGGGTCCGGCACCGGAAGGCATCGGTGCCGGACCCTTTCGTGACGGCGCGTTCGCGTCATCGGCGAGTGTACGTGAAAACGGTTCCCATTAGCTAGAGGGTGAGACCCGTCAGGACGAGGACGCGCTCGTACGTGTAGTCGTCCATCGCGAACCGGACGCCCTCGCGGCCGACGCCGGACTGCTTGGCGCCGCCGTACGGCATCTGGTCGGCGCGGTAGGACGGCACGTCGCCGATGACGACACCGCCGACCTCCAGGGCGCGGTGCGCCCGGAAGGCGGCCTGGAGGTCATGGGTGAACACGCCTGCCTGGAGGCCGTACTTGGAGTCGTTGGCAGCCGCGAAGGCCGCGGCCTCGCCGTCCACCTTCTGCACGGTGAGGACCGGCCCGAACACCTCCTCGCAGGAGATCGTGACATCGGCGGGCACGTCGGTGAGGACGGTCGGCGCGTAGGAGGCACCGTCACGCTTGCCGCCGGCGAGCAGAGCAGCCCCCGCCCGGACAGCCTCGTCCACCCACGCCTCGACCCGCTTGGCGGCATCCTCGCTGACCAGCGGCCCGACGTCGGTGGCACTGTCGGCCGGGTCACCGGTCACCTGGGCCTCGACGGCGGCGACGATACGGGGCAGCAGCCGGTCGTACACGGAGGCGTCCGCGATGACCCGCTGCACGGAGATGCAGGACTGACCGCCCTGGTAGTTGGAGAACGTGGCGATGCGGGTCGCCGCCCAGTCGAGGTCGGCGTCGGACGCGTAGTCGCCGAGGACGACCGCCGCGCCGTTGCCGCCGAGTTCGAGGGTGCAGTGCTTGCGGGGCACGGAATCCATGATCGCGTAGCCGACCTTCTCCGACCCGGTGAACGAGATCACGGGCAGGCGAGGGTCCTGCACGAGGGCGGGCATGCGGTCGTTGGCGACCGGGAGGATGCTCCAGGAACCGGCGGGCAGGTCGGTCTCGGCGAGGAGTTCGCCGATGACCAGGCCGGAGAGGGGCGTGGCCGGGGCCGGCTTCAGGATGATGGGGGCGCCCGCTGCGATCGCCGGGGCGATCTTGTGGGCGCAGAGGTTGAGGGGGAAGTTGAAGGGCGCGATGCCGAGGACGACGCCCTTGGGGAAGCGCCGGGTGAGGGCGAGCCGGCCCTGACCGCCGAGGTCGGTGTCGAGGCGCTGCGCCTCGCCGCCGTTGAATCGCCGGGCCTCCTCGGCGGCGAACCGGAACACGGAGACGGCTCGGCCGACCTCGCCGCGGGCCCACTTGATCGGCTTGCCGTTCTCCGCGGAGATGAGCTGCGCGATCTCTTCCGTGCGCTCGACGAGACGCCGGCTGACGTGGTCGAGGGCGGCGGCGCGGAGGTGGGCCGGGGCGGCGGCGAACTCGTCGCGGACGGCGTGGGCGGCGGCGACGGCTTCCTCGACCTGGGCCTCGGTCGGCACACCGACCTTGCCGACGAGGCGTCCGTCCCAGGGGGAGGTGACGTCGAAGGTGGTCTCGCCGGTGGTCTGGCGGCCGGCGAGCCAGAAGGCGTGGGTGACGGGCGTGGAGGTCATGGATACACGGTAGGGCGGGGAAGGTGGGGGGTTGTTTGTCCGGGGTGGAGTGGTGGGCGGCGAGGGTGGGACGGTTTGGCGTGGTAGGGGGTCACTCTCAGCCCGTCCGGCGATTGAGGACAAGCGCCTTCAGCGCGCCGGGCGTCTGGGGGCGCAGCCTCCAGGAACGGGATGGGACGGGACGGGCAGGGGCGGCGGGGACGAAGAAGACCCGCACCACCTCCACCGAACCCCCGCCTCACTCCCCCACCGCCGCCGAACCCCCGCCCTACTCCCCCACCGCCGCCGTGGTCTTCAACGCCAGCCACAGCTCCATCCGCACATCCGGATCATCCAGCGACCGCCCCAGAATCTCCTCGACCCGCCGCATCCGGTACCGCAGCGTGTGCCGGTGCACACCAAGATCCGCCGCAGCCGCGTCCCACTGCCCGTGCCGGGACAGCCACGCCCGCAGCGACGCCACCAGGTCACCCCGCCCCGTCGCGTCATGTTCGTACAGCGGACGCAGCAACCCGTCCGCGAACGCCCGCACCGCGTCGTCCGCGAGCAACGGCACCACGGACCCCGCGGCCAGCTGCTCGTGCCCGACCAGCACCCGCCCCCGCCGCCGGGCCACCGACAACGCCTGCTCGGCCTGCTTGTACGCGGCCGCCGCGGCGATGGGACCGGCCGGCCCCGACATCCCGACCACGAGCCCGTCCTCGTCACCAGAGGCAGAGGCGGAAGCAGAAGAACCAAGGGAGGCAGGCGAAGCGGCGGCAGAAGTGGCCGGAGCATCAGCCCCCCGCCCCCGCACCTCGGCCCGCGCCTGCTCCAGCGCCGCCGCGAACTCCTCGCAGGCCCCCACCGCCGCACCTCCGTCCACCGCGAGCACGACCAACCGCTCCCGCTCCGGCACCACCAGCACCGCTTCCCCCGCCCGCGCGGCGGCAGCCTCCAGGCACTCGGCGAGCCCACCCAGCGGATCGCCGGTCGTGTCGGCGGCGACCAGAGCACCGGCCGTAGGCCATCTCACAGCCCCGCCCCCGACCTCCCGCACAGCCCCCACCGGAGCGGACGCCGACTCGGCGACGACGATCCGGAAGGGCGCGTCGAGCAGTTCGCCGTACAGGCCCCCGGCAACGGCACGCGCATGGTCGGGTTCGCCGGCCAGCAGCATGCGCAGTACGGCGGCGCCGATGCGCTGCTCGGCGGCCTGGAGGGAACGGGACCGCTCAGTGGTGAGGGTCAGCAGGGCGATGGCCGAGTGAAGGGCGTACCGCTCCGCCGTACCCAACGCGGCAGCCGTCCCCACCGCCAGCGCGGCGCGCGGCCGCCGCCCCGTGCCGAGGGAGTGCAGCTCGACCCGGTCCCGCTCCACGTCGTCGTCTCCGCCGCCCGCACCCACCACGGCGCTCGCCGGCGCCGGCCGCTCCCGCAGCAGTTCCACGTCCGCCGTGAGCCGCGCCGCCCGCCGACCGGCCCACTCGGGCGCGGTGGCGACGACGGCGCCGGAGGCGTCGTACAGCGCGGCCCAGCCGTCGACCTGCGAGGCGAGCGCGGCGAGCAGGCCCTCCGGGCCATCGCTCAGCGCCTGCCGGGTCAGTTCACGCTGCGCCGCGAATCCGGCAGTCACCGCCCGGTACTGATCGGCCGCGATGGCTGCCGACACCGCTTTGCTGATGGCGAGGAAGGGCGTGCGGCGCGGGACTTCGAGGAGCGGTAGCCCCTCGTGCTCCGCCGCCTCGACGAGTGCCTCGGGGATGTCCGCGTAGTTGACCCCGACGGCGAAGCCGAGTCCGGCCACGCCCGCCCCGGCCAGCCGCTTCACATAGCGCCTCATGGCCTCGGGGTCCTCGGCGTCCAGCGTGAGCGCGGTGATCAGAAGCAGCTCCCCGCCCTCCATGTACGGAACGGGGTCGGCCAGTTCGCTGGCGTGCGCCCAGCGCACGGGTACGTCCAGGCGGTCCCCTCCCGCCCGCACGGTCAGCTTGAGCGCGGAGTGGTGGACGAGCGAGGCGAGCGTCGGGGGCATGAGGCCTTCAGGTCTGTGTGATCTCCGTGAACTTTTGGCCGCCGCGTATGAACGACCTGTGCCGATTCTGCCTCACCGTACGTACCGCGTGCTTCGTACGAACAACCAACGCTGCTCAGCCCCGCAGATTCACCAACAGTGGAGGCGCGTGCTCACCCTCCACCGTGGTCAGGGAAAGGACCGCGTGCCCCGGCGGCACCTCGTGCGCCAGTTCGGACGCCGACCAGCGCTCCCGTTCGACCGTACGTACGGTCACGGCATCGGTCGTGACGGCCTTGCCGGTGACCAGTTTGCGCAGGGCGTGGATGGCGCGGGTCATCGGCTGGTCGGCGAAGACGGTGTGCTTGGCCACGTCCCGTGTCTCCACCCAGGCCGTGCCCCAGGCCTGGGCGAACCGGCTGCCGTCCCAGGTCGTCACGCCGGAGAACGCCATGCGGCAGCCGACGGCGCCGTACAGCGGCCCGTGCAGCGCCTCCGGGACGTCGCCGATCGTCCGCAGGGCGAGGACGACGCCCGCGTTCTGGGAGCGCATCCGCTGGATACGGCGTACCGACCCGGCGGTGACCGTCCCGGTGGCGTCGTCGAGGACCAGGCACGCGAAGTGAGGGCGCCGTCCGTCGCGTACGACGGCGCTGAACTGGGCGAGGACGAGCCGCGTGATCAGCCGGGCGGCTTCCTCGTGACCGTGCTCGGGCAGGTCGACGCGGACCCGCAGCGGATGCTGGGTGAGAGAACGCAACGAGAAGGGACGGGCAGCACCGCCCCCGCCGAAGAACCCGTCGAAGACCGGCCGGTTGAGCAACGAGAGCCGGTCGGCGACGACCCGGCCGACGTCCGCCGGGCTCGCCGCCTGCCGGATGCGTACGTCGAGTTCGCGCCGCATGACGGTGGACTCGTCCCCCGCCAGGGCGTCCCGCAGGGCGGACAGCGCGGCCGGGTCGCTCTCCAGCAGCTCACGCAGCACCGGCAGGGCGGGGAAGCGGCCGTACGCCGCCCGGTAGGGGCCGAGCACCTGGGCGAGCGCGGTGGCGGCACTCTCGGTGCCGACGGTGTCGAGGTCGCCCACCAGTGCCTCGGCGAGGAAGGCGGCCGCCTCGTCGGGGTCGTCGGAGTCGGCGTACGGGTCGAGGTCGTGGACGGAGTCACGGTCTCCGATCCGCACGACCACGTCGAACGCCGAGTCGGCGGCGACCGGCGTCCCCGGCGCGGAGACCGCGGCGAAGGCGCACTGCCCGGTGAGCGCCCGCAGGGCCAGCGACTCGGTCACCGGTTCGATGAGATGCCGGGTCTTGCCCGCCCCGGACGGTCCGACCGCGAGCAGCGAAGTGCCCAGCACTTCGGGCCCGAGCGCCGCACCGGCACCGTGATAGGCGAGCGGGGCCCGCTCGGCCGCCACCCACCGCCCGATGCGGACCTGCCCCGCGGCCAGATCGTGGTGCGCCGTGCGCCGGGACAGGTCCCGGGCTCCGGAGGGGTGGGCCCAGGCCGCCGCGCCCTGCCGCAGGACGGTGTCCCGGAAGGCCGCGAGCAGCCCGTCCCGCCTGGCGAGCGCCCACGCGTGCTCGACGCGGGCGCAGTCGACGTCGTTCATACGACCGCCGGTCACCTCCGCGGTGAGCAGTTCGGCGGCCTCGTACTGACCGGCCTCCCGGAGGTCGGGCCAGTGCGCACGAGGCCGGTCGGCGGGAGCGGGCCCCGTGGGACCGGCGGCGGCCCTGCGGGCGGCGAGGCGCTCCTTCGCGTACGCCAGCCAGCCACCGATCCGGGCGAACGGCCACACGACGAGCAGGGTGATGACGGTGTAGAGGCCGACCGTGAAGACAGTCGACCCGAACACATCGAACCCTCCGGAGATCAACGCGACGAGGGCGACGACCGCGTCGACGATCGGCAGGGCGTCCCAGCCGACGCCGGGAAAAGCGTCAGGGAACACGAAACCGAGCGTGACGAGAGCCCCGAGTACCGCGAGCAGCGCCCGCGCGGGCTGAGGCCGGCGCCCAACGAAATGCCGGGCGATGTCGGGCCAACTACCAAGCCGCCCCATGCCGTACAGAAGGGCAAGAAAGAAGACACCGTTGAAGACGAGGACGGCCGCGCTGCCCTCCCACCCCTTGGGCGCGACGGTGCCGCCCCACCACCAGTCCTCCGGCGTGAACACCTTCAGCAGCACCCACTGGTACGGCATCGCGCCCCGCAGCCACACCGACCACAGAACCAGCCCCACAACGAGCGGCACCAGCAGCCCGACGACGGTGACCGGAGAGAGACGTTCCGCGGCCTGCGCCCCCTTGGGCACCCGGTACCCGTACCGCCAGATCCCGGGCCTGGCGTCGGGCCGCGGTTCATCGAGCCACTCGGCGACAGACCCAACGGCAGGCCCCCCCTGCTCGACGGGCCTCGGAGCCCGCCCCGGCCGAGGCGGCACGGAGGGCACGTCCGGCGGCCCCGCCGGACGTGGCACAGGATTCGCATGCGTACCCCGCGCGTCCGGCGTCCCGTCGCTGTCCATCGCCTTGCCCCCTGACCAGCCTGACCAGCCGTTCCGTCCACCATCAGTCAACAGACGTCAATCTAACGCCCCCACAAGGGGAGTTCACCGCTTACAGGGCCGACCGCGCAGAGCGAACCCTCCTGCGCACCCACTCATTGAGGCCCGCCGCGAGGGCATTCCCCTGTCCACCAAGGACAACGACACACCCCCACCACTCCCAAACGGTGCATGCCCGCCCCCACCCCCCAGGCCTAGCCTGCGAAGAGAGCCGCGGCGAAGTCCCGCGTCAGCCCACGTCAGAACCACGTCACCCTCGCGTCCGTCACGCCCCCAGGAGCCCCTCATGACCTCCCTCCCCCAGGAGCGCCGCGTAGTCACCGCAATCCCCGGCCCGAAGTCGCAGGAGCTCCAGGCCCGACGTCTCGCCGCCGTCGCGGCCGGGGTCGGCTCGGTGCTGCCCGTCTTCGCGGCGCGTGCGGGCGGCGGGATCATCGAGGACGTCGACGGGAACCGGCTGATCGACTTCGGGTCCGGCATCGCCGTCACCTCCGTCGGCGCCAGCGCCGAGGCTGTCGTGCGCCGTGCCTCCGCCCAGCTCGCCGACTTCACGCACACCTGTTTCATGGTCACGCCGTACGAGGGGTACGTCGAGGTCGCCGAGGCGCTCGCCGAGCTGACGCCGGGCGATCACGCCAAGAAGAGCGCCCTCTTCAACAGTGGCGCCGAGGCCGTCGAGAACGCGGTGAAGATCGCGCGGGCGTACACCAAGCGACAGGCCGTCGTCGTGTTCGACCACGGGTACCACGGGCGGACGAACCTCACCATGGCCCTCACCGCCAAGAACATGCCGTACAAGCACGGCTTCGGGCCGTTCGCGCCCGAGGTGTACCGCGTGCCGGTCGCCTACGGCTACCGCTGGCCCACCGGCCCCGAGAACGCCGGCCCCGAAGCCGCCGCCCAGGCGATCGACCAGATCAGCAAGCAGGTCGGGGCGGAGAACGTCGCCGCGATCATCATCGAACCGGTGCTCGGCGAGGGCGGTTTCATCGAGCCCGCCAAGGGGTTCCTGCCGGCCGTTCGCCAGTTCGCCGCCGACAACGGCATCGTCTTTGTCGCCGATGAGATCCAGTCGGGATTCTGCCGGACCGGGCAGTGGTTCGCGTGCGAGGACGAGGGCATCGTGCCCGATCTGATCACCACCGCCAAGGGGATCGCGGGCGGGCTGCCGCTCGCCGCCGTCACCGGGCGCGCGGAGATCATGGACGCCGCGCACGCGGGCGGCCTGGGCGGCACCTACGGCGGCAACCCGGTCGCCTGCGCGGGCGCGCTCGGCTCGATCGAGACGATGAAGGAGCTCGACCTCAACGCCAGGGCGAAGCACATCGAGGCCGTCATGAAGGCACGGCTGACCGCCATGGCCGAGAAGTACGACGTCATCGGTGACATCCGCGGCCGGGGCGCGATGATCGCCATCGAGCTGGTCAAGGACCGCACCACCAAGGAACCCCACCCGGAGGCGGCCGCCGCGCTCGCCAGGGCCTGCCACCAGGAGGGTCTGGTGGTCCTTACCTGTGGCACCTACGGCAACGTCCTCCGCTTCCTGCCCCCGCTCGTGATCGGCGGGGACCTCCTCGACGAGGGCCTCGACATCATCGAGCAGGCCTTCACCAGCGTCTGACGTCCCGACGGCTCCCGCCGCCCGTCCGCACCACTCGTCCTACCGGCCGACCGGCCCGGATTCCGCTTGTTTCCGGGCCCGCGCGGGCACCGTCAGAGCGTGTGAAGAAGGTGTGCGAGGTGGATGGCGGGATGTCATTCTGTCTGTCCGAGACCCATCCCCTGACGTAGGTTCTATCCAGATGAGAGATACACCCCGCCCGCAGGAAACTGCGGGCGGCGCCTGGTCGGGGCCTCCCCAGCTTCGATCCGGTCGTGCCCTCGCGCACACAACCGGAGCTTCCGGCTCCGGGTCTCCTCACCGATCGGACAGTCGCCCGCCCCAAACCCCCCGGGGCGTGCGACGACCCGATCTGATCGTCCGCCCTGGAGCTACCCCCCCTGTTCCAGGGCGGACGACCTCTCGGCATCTCCTCACCCTGCTGACCCTCGCGGTCATCCTCTTCGCGCTGATCACCTGGCAGGTCGCCGCCCACGGCCCCCTCGCCCGCGCGGACGAACGCCTCAGCGACTCACTGGTCCACCCGGCACGCGGCTGGGAACTCCTCGCCGACCTCGGCAACATCACGGTCGCCGTTCCCGTCCTTCTCGTCGTCCTGGTGTACGCCGGTCTGCGCGCGCGTCGCGCGGGTACGGAGCGCTGGTGGCGGGAACCGGCCGGCGCGGGCGTGCTGATGGCGGCCGTACCGGCGATCGTCGTACCGCTGAAGGAGCTCGTCGCCCGGTCCGGGCCACCCGTCATGGGCCCCGGCACCGGCTTCTACCCCTCCGGGCACACAGCGACGGCCGTCGTGGCCTACGGCTCGGCCACGCTGCTCCTGCTGCCGTGGCTGCGCCGCACGTACGCCCGTCGGCTCGTCCTGACCGGCTGTCTCGCCCTCAACGCCGCTGTCGCCGTCGGGCTGGTCGTCCGTGGATTCCACTGGCCACTGGACGTCGTGGCGAGCTGGTTCCTGTGCACGGCGCTGCTGATCCTGCTGCGGCTCCTCGTCCGCAGGCCCTCACCCTGATCCCCCCGGAGTCAGGCCGGACGTCCACAGCCGGACGTCCACAGGACGACCGTCGCCACGGCGGCTCCCGCCGTCGTCAACCACCGGGCTGTACGCACCTGTCGGCTTGGCGGCCCACCTGCGCCCCCCCATGCCCACCGTTCGCGTCGGCCGCACGGACGGCCGACGAGAGCGTGGTCACGCGGGAATCGTGAGAACCGCGAGGGTCCCGGACATCACCTGTTTTCGTCGGTCGCCAGACCCGCCGCCGCCTCGTGCATGGCCAGTTCGAGGAGTGCCGGGTCGGTGAGGGTGCCCGAGCCGTCCGGCGGGATCAGCCAGCGGATGCCTCCGGTCGCGCGGCCCGGGTACGGGACGACGATCCACGTGCCGCGTCCCGCCGTACGCACCCCCGTGCCCAGCCACCGGGCGGCGGTGCCCGGTGGCACGAAGAACCCCGTCCGGGAGTCGCCGAAGTCGACGAGTACCGGGCCGGGTTGGTCGATGACACGGGTGAGGACGTCGAGGGTGGGGTAGCCGAGTTCGCCCGGCAGGATCAGTACGTCCCAGGCCCTGCCGGCGGGCAGCAGCGCGATCCCCAGGGGATTGCGCTCCCATTCCCAGCGGCAGGCCGTGGGATCCGGAGCAACGGACGCCAGCCACTCGACCGCCGTTTTCGCCCCTGTCATGAGGGGACCTCCCTTTCTCGTGTGAACGCTGGTCGCGTCACGAGAGAGAGCGAGGTTTCCCGGGAGCATTACGCGGGTTCCGCGACCTCGTGGGAGTGAATCGGATCACGGTCAGTGAGCTGGGCGTACGCCGTGGATCACGGTCCGCCCGCACACGCCCTCAGCTGTCGAACCCCAGACCCAGCCGGTCCATGGTCTTCAGCCACAGGTTGCGCCGGCCACCGTGCGCGTCCGCCCGTGCCAGCGACCACTTGGTGAGCGCGATGCCCGTCCAGGCGAACGGCTCGGGCGGGAACGGCAGCGGCTTCCTGCGGACCATCTCCAGCGACGTACGCTCCGTGCGCTCCCCCGCCAGCAGGTCCAGCATCACGTCCGCGCCGAAGCGGGTGGCGCCGACACCGAGGCCGGTGAACCCCGCCGCGTACGCCACTCTGCCCCCGTGTGCGGTGCCGAAGAACGCCGAGAAGCGCGAGCAGGTGTCGATGGCGCCGCCCCACGCGTGGGTGAAGCGGACGCCCTCCAGCTGCGGGAAGCAGGTGAAGAAGTGTTCGGCCAGCTTGGCGTAGGTCTCCGGGCGGTCGTCGTACTCGGCGCGCACCCGGCCGCCGTACGGGTAGATCGCGTCGTAACCGCCCCACAGGATGCGGTTGTCGGCGCTCAGCCGGAAGTAGTGGAACTGGTTGGCGCTGTCCCCGAGGCCCTGGCGGTTGTGCCAGCCGACGGCGGAGAGCTGCTCCGCGCTCAGGGGTTCGGTCATCAGCGCGTAGTCGTAGACCGGGACCGTGTACGCGCGCACGCGCTTCACCAGGCTCGGGAAGATGTTCGTGCCGAGCGCGATCCGGCGGGCGCGGACCGATCCGTACGGCGTGCGTACGGCCATGCCTGCGCCGAACGGCCGCAGGGTCAGGGCCGGGGTGTGCTCGTGGACGCGGACGCCCAGGCGCAGGCAGGCCCGCTTGAGACCCCAGGCCAGTTTCGCCGGGTTGAGCATCGCGACGCCGGTACGGTCGTGCAGGCCGGCCAGGAAAGTGGGGGACGCGACCTGCTCGCGTACCGCTTCCGCGTCCAGGAACTCGGTACCGGTCGCGAGGCCCTTGCGGTCCAGCTCCTCGTACCAGTCGCGGAGTTCGGCCGCCTGGTGCGGTTCGGTGGCGACGTCGATCTCGCCGGTGCGTTCGAAGTCGCAGTCGAGGGAGTGACGGGCCACGGCCTTCTCGATCTCGTCGAGGTTGTGCGCGCCGAGTTCCTGGAGCCGGTGGATCTCGTCCGGCCAGCGGGCGAGGCCGTTGGCCAGGCCGTGGGTGAGGGAGGCCGCGCAGAAGCCACCGTTGCGGCCCGAGGCGGCCCAGCCCACCTCACGGCCCTCGACGAGCACCACGTCCCGGTGCGGGTCGCGCTCCTTGGCGATCAGCGCGGTCCACAGCCCGCTGTAGCCGCCGCCCACCACCAGCAGGTCGCAGCTCTCGGCGCCGGTGAGAGCGGGCTCGGGGTGCGGCCGGCCGGGGTCGTCCAGCCAGTACGCGACCGGCTGGGCGTCGGAAAGAGACTTTGTCCAGCGATTTACGTTTCCATGGGTCATGGCGCCTGGGGCCATGATTCCAACTCCCTACGAATGACTGTGAACACTGATCACCGTGAACGACTACGACTTCTTCTGCCTGTTTCGGCGATTCCCGATGACCATTCCGGTCAGCACGAACAGTACGGCGATCAGGAACATCGCAGTACCGATGACGTTGATCTGAACGGGCGTGCCACGCTGCGCCGACCCCCAGACGAACATGGGGAAGGTGACGGTCGAGCCCGCGTTGAAATTGGTGATGATGAAATCGTCGAACGAGAGCGCGAAGGCGAGCAGCGCGCCCGCGGCGATTCCCGGGGCCGCGATGGGCAGGGTGACGCGTACGAAGGTCTGCACCGGGCCCGCGTACAGGTCCCGGGCGGCCTCCTCCAGCCGCGGGTCCATCGACATCACGCGTGCCTTCACCGCGACGACGACGAAGCTCAGGCAGAACATGATGTGGGCGATCAGGATCGTCCAGAAGCCCAGCTGGGCGCCGAGGTTGAGGAACAGGGTGAGCAGCGAGGCCGCCATGACGACCTCGGGCATCGCCATGGGGAGGAAGATGAGGGAGTTGACGGCCCCCCTCGCGCGGAAGCGGTACCGCACCAGCGCGAAGGCGATCATCGTGCCGAGGACGGTCGCCCCGACGGTCGCCCAGAAGGCGATCCGCAGGCTGAGCGAGAGGGAGCCGCACATACCGGCGACCCCGCAGGGGTCACGCCAGGCGTCCGTCGAGAA
Source organism: Streptomyces sp. ADMS (assembly GCF_033441795.1). Taxonomy (NCBI): domain Bacteria; kingdom Bacillati; phylum Actinomycetota; class Actinomycetes; order Kitasatosporales; family Streptomycetaceae; genus Streptomyces; species Streptomyces sp. ADMS. The sequence goes on from NZ_JAVFVX010000005.1 coordinate 38,952, forward strand.
CTGCTGCCACGCGTAATTGAAGCGGCCCTTCGGTTTGTTGAAGGAGAACACCGTGACGACGACGTTCGGCAGCATCAGGTAGCCGAGCGTAACGAGTCCCGCGATGACGACGAAATGGCTCTTGAGCCAGCGCCCGATCGAATTCACGAAGGCCATTTAAACCAGGTCCTCCGTCCCGGACTTGCGGATGTAGAGGGTGACCATGACGAGGATCGCCGCCATCAGGATGAAGGAGAGAGCGGCAGCCGTCGGATAGTCGAGGATGCGCAGGAACTGCGTCTGGATGACGTTGCCGATCATGCGGGTGTCCGTGGAGCCGAGCAGGTCGGCGTTGACGTAGTCGCCGCTCGCCGGGATGAAGGTGAGCAGCGTGCCGGAGACGACACCGGGCATCGACAGCGGGAAGGTGACCTTGCGAAAGGTCGTGAACGGCCTGGCGTACAGGTCGCCGGCCGCTTCGTGCAGTCGTCCGTCGATGCGTTCGAGGGACGTGTACAGCGGCAGGATCATGAACGGCAGGAAGTTGTACGTCAGACCGCACACCACCGCGAGCGGCGTGGCCAGCACCCGGTCGCCCGCCGTGATGCCGAGCCAGCTGGTGACGTCGAGGACGTGCAGCGAGTTGAGGGCGCCGACGACCGGGCCGCCGTCCGCGAGGATCGTCTTCCAGGCGAGCGTACGGATCAGGAAGCTGGTGAAGAACGGCGCGATGACCAGGATCATGATCAGGTTGCGCCAGCGTCCGGCCCGGAACGCGATCAGGTACGCGAGCGGATATCCCAGCACCAGGCAGAGGATCGTCGCGGCACCGGCGTACAGCACCGAGCGCAGGAACTGCGGCCAGTAGTCGGCCAGGGCGTCCCAGTAGGTCGCGAAGTGCCAGGTGACCTTGTAGCCCTCCTCCAGGGAGCCCGTCTGCACGGAGGTGGAGGCCTGGTAGACCATCGGCAGCGCGAAGAACACGAACAGCCAGAGAAGGCCGGGCAGGAGCAGCCAGTACGGCGTCCAGCGGCCCCTCTTGCGCGGGGGATTCCTGGCCGGTCCGGGCGCCAGGGGCGGCGCTTCGGGGGTCGCGGTGGCCATCAGACGGCCGCCTCTTCGTCGACCGTCCCGACACCCGCGGCCCGCGTCGTCCCGGCAAGCAGGGACTGGTCGGCGTCCAGGCCGAAGGTGTGGGCCGGGTTCCAGTGCAGGACGACCTCCGCACCCGGGGCCAGCCGGGCGTCACGGTCGATGTTCTGGACGTACACCTCGAACCCGGGGCAGGCGGGGCTGTCGATGACGTACTGCGTGGAGACGCCGATGAAACTGGTGTCGGCGATCCTGCCGGTGATGCGGTTGCGGCCGGCCGGAATGTCGCCGGCCTCGTCCGTGTGCGTGAGGGAGATCTTCTCGGGGCGGACCCCGACCAGCACCCTGCCGCCGACCCTGGTCGGCGCGGAACAGCGGGCCTCGGGGAGCAGGAGCTTGCCGCCGCCCGCCTTGACGACGATCTCGGCGCCGCTCTTGGTGTCCACCTCGGCCTCGATGAGGTTGGAGGTGCCGAGGAAGTTCGCGACGAAGGTGGTGTTCGGGTTCTCGTAGAGGTCGGCGGGCGAGCCGAGCTGCTCGACTCTGCCCGCGTTCATCACGGCGACCGTGTCGGCCATCGTCATGGCCTCCTCCTGGTCGTGCGTCACATGGACGAACGTGATGCCGACCTCGGTCTGGATGCGCTTCAGCTCCAGCTGCATCTGGCGGCGCAGCTTGAGGTCGAGGGCGCCGAGCGGTTCGTCGAGGAGCAGCACCTTGGGGTGGTTGATCAGCGCGCGGGCCACGGCGACGCGCTGTTGCTGGCCGCCGGAGAGCTGGTGCGGCTTCTTGCGGGCCTGTTCGCCCAGCTGTACGAGCTCCAGCATGTCCTCGACCTGCTTCTTCACCGACTTGATGCCGCGCCGGCGCAGGCCGAAGGCGACGTTCTCGAAGATGTCGAGGTGCGGGAAGAGGGCGTACGACTGGAAGACCGTGTTCACCGGCCGCTTGTACGGCGGCAGGTTCGTGACCTCCTGCTCACCGAGGAAGACGGTCCCGGAGGAAGGTTCCTCCAGGCCCGCGATCATCCGCAGGGTCGTGGTCTTCCCGCAGCCGGAGGCACCGAGCAGAGCGAAGAAGGAGCCCTGCGGGACGGTGAGGTCGAGCGGGTGTACGGCGGTGAAGGAGCCGTATCTCTTGCTGATCCCGGAGAGACGGACGTCGCCGCCGTGGTCTGTGCTGGTCATGGTGTGGTCCCTGGGGAGTCGGAGGGGGTTTCACGCGAAGGCCGAGGACGCCTGAACTGTCTGTTACGCCCCGGTCAGCTTGGCGAACTTGCCCTCGTAGGCCGTCTCTTCCTTCTGGCTCAGCAGCCGGAAGGCGTGGGACTTCGCGGCCATCGCCGCGTCGGGAATGATCAGCGGGTTGTCCGCCGCCGACTCGTCGATCTTCGCGAGGTAGGGCTTCACTCCGTCGACGGGACACACGTAGTTGATGTAGGCGGCCAGTTCGGCGGCCGGTTCGGGCTCGTAGTAGTAGTCCATGAGCCGCTCGGCGTTCGTCTTGTGGCGCGCCTTGTTGGGGATCAGCATGTTGTCGCTCGACGTGATGTAGCCGCTGTCCGGGATGATGAAGTCGATGTCCGGGCTGTCCGCCTTGAGCTGGACCACGTCTCCGGCCCAGGCGATGCAGGCCGCGAAGTCGCCCGAGGTCAGGTCGGCCGTGTAGTCGTTGCCGGAGAAGCGGCGGATCTGGCCGTTGTCGACGGCCTTCTGGAGCCGGGCGACGGCCGCGTCGTAGTCGTCGTCGGTGAACTTCGCCGGGTCCCTGCCCATGTCGAGCAGGGTCATGCCGATGCTGTCGCGCATCTCGGAGAGGAACCCGACGCGCCCCTTCAGCCTGGGGTTGTCGAGCATGTCGGAGACCGACTTCACCTCGACTCCGTCGAGCGCCTTCTTGTTGTAGGCGATGACGGTCGAGATGCCCTGCCAGGGGTACGAGTAGGCGCGGCCCGGGTCCCAGTCGGGGCTGCGGAACTGCTCCGACAGGTTCGCGAACGCGTGCGGGAGGTTCGACGCGTCCAGTTTCTGGACCCAGCCGAGACGGATCAGCCGGCCGGCCAGCCAGTCGGTGAGGACGATGATGTCGCGGCCGGTGTCCTGGCCCGCCGCGAGCTGCGGTTTGATCTTGCCGAAGAACTCGACGTTGTCGTTGATGTCCTCGGTGTACTTGACCTTGATGCCGGTCCGCTCGGTGAACGCGTCAAGCGTGGGGTGGTGCTTCTCGCTCTCGTCGACGTCCATGTACTCGGTCCAGTTGGAGAAGTTGACGGTCTTCTCCTTGGCCGAGTGGTCGTCCGCGGAGACGCCTCCCGCGGTCTTGCCGGCAGCGGGGATGCCGCAGCCGGTCAGCGCACCGAGGCCGCCGGTCACCAGGGCGCCGCCCGCGGAGGCGCGCAGCAGGGACCTGCGGGTCAGGGCGGCCCTGCCGTTGCGGAAGCTGCGCCGCATGGCGGCCACCTGGGCCGGGGAAAGGCGGTCGGGCTCGTACTGCTCCATGCGCGTGATGCCCTTTCGGGAGGGTGTGCGGCCGCTGGTCGGTCGGCCTGTGTCCTGTCAGCGGTCCCCGAAGATCGTGCGGTGCCAGTCCTTGCGGGCAACCGCCGTGTTGTCGAACATGACGTGCTTGATCTGCGTGTACTCCTCGAACGAGTACATGGACATGTCCTTGCCGAAGCCGGACGCCCTGTACCCGCCGTGAGGCATCTCGCTGATGATCGGAATGTGGTCGTTCACCCATACGCAGCCCGCCTTGATCTCGCGGGTGGCACGGTTCGCCCGGTAGACGTCCCGGCTCCAGGCGGAGGCGGCGAGACCGTAGGGCGTGTCGTTGGCGAGCCGGATGCCCTCGTCGTCGCCGTCGAAGGGGAGGACGACGAGCACGGGCCCGAAGATCTCGGACTGGACGATCTCGCTGTCCTGGCCGGCGTCGGCGACCAGGGTGGGCCGGTAGTAGGCGCCGTTCTTCAGCTCCCCCTGCGGAGTCTCGCCGCCGGTCACCACGCGCGCGTAGGCACGCGCCCGCTCGACGAATCCGGCGACCCGGTCGCGCTGCGCGTGCGAGATGAGCGGCCCGAGGTCGGTACCCGGGGCGAACGGGTCACCGAGCCGGACGGTGTCCATGAGGGCGGCCGTTCTCTCGACGAACTCCTCGTACAGCGGCCGTTGCACGTACGCGCGCGTGGCGGCCGTGCAGTCCTGCCCGGTGTTGATGAGCGCGCCCGCGACGGCGCCGTTGACGGCCGCGTCGAGATCGGCGTCGTCGAAGACGACGAAGGGTGCCTTGCCGCCCAGCTCCAGATGGAGCCGCTTGACGGTGGCGGTGGCGACCTCGGCGACGCGCCTGCCGACGGCGGTGGACCCGGTGAAGGACGTCATGGCGACATCGGGGTGCCCCACGAGATGCTCACCGGCTTCCTTGCCGGTCCCGGTGACGATGTTGACCACACCGTCCGGGATCCCGGCCGCGGTGGCCGCCTCGGCGAAGAGGAGGGAGGTCAGCGGGGTCAGCTCGGCGGGCTTGAGCACGATCGTGTTGCCGGCCGCGATCGCCGGGAGGATCTTCCAGGCTGCCATCTGGAGGGGGTAGTTCCAGGGCGCGATGGAGCCGACGACACCGATGGGCTCCCGGCGGACGTACGAGGTGTGGTCGCCGGAGTACTCCCCGGCCGACTGCCCCTGGAGGTGCCGGGCTGCGCCGGCGAAGAACGCGGTGTTGTCGATGGTCCCCGGCACGTCGAACTCGCGGGTCAGCTTGAGCGGCTTGCCGCACTGGAGGGACTCGGCGCGGGCGAACTCCTCGGCGCGGTCGGCGAGGACGGCGGCGAAGCGGTGCATCGCGTCGGAACGCTCGCCCGGGGTGGCCCCGGCCCAGCCCGGGAAGGCCGCACGTGCGGCGGCGACGGCGGCGTCCACGTCGTCGCGGCCGGCCGGCTCGTACGTGTAGACCGCCTCGCCGGTGGCGGGGTCGACGACCGTGTGCGTACCGCCGGAGGTGCCGTGGGTCAGGCGGCCCGCGATGTACTGCGCGCCGGCCGCGAGCCGCTCCCGCGCCGGGAAGCGATGGCCCGGACTGTGCATGTCGCTCTCCTCCGTCGCCCGCCCCGAACTGCAGGGGTCAACGTAGCTCCAGGTCGATTTGAGTGCCGATCCTGACAGAGTAAGTGGACTCCAACAAGTGATTCCGTTGTTGCCTTTTGGTTACGCGACGGAATCTGTCGACCGGGTGTCCAGTCGGACGGGAAAAGGCGGGACGTGTTGTCAGTGGTGGCTGCCAGACTCGCGTGTCATGGGGAAAGCCGTGGAGAGCACAAGACAGCCGGAGCAGTCGGGGAACTCGGGGCAGATCGATTCATTGGAGGCCCTGACCAGGGAAGTCCGTGCGGGGGCCAAGGTCAAGTACCTGCACTTCTGGGGGCACCGGCCACGTCCGGACGGCCGCGTGGGAGCGAGCTGTCTCAGCCAGTGGTGGCCGGCCGCGTTCTCGGTGGACGGGGTGGAGTACGCGACGGCGGAGCACTGGATGATGGCAGCCAAGGCCCGCCTGTTCGAGGACGCGGAGGCGGAGCACCGGGCGGTCACGGCGCCGAATCCGGCGCTGGCGAAGAAGGCCGGCCGGCTCGTGCGCGGTTTCGACGAGGCCGTGTGGGAGCGGGAGCGTTTCGGGATCGTGGCCGAGGGCAGCGTCCACAAGTTCGCCGCGCATCCCGCGCTGTGCGGGTTTCTGCTGGGCACGGGCGAGCGTGTGCTGGTGGAGGCGAGTCCGGTGGACCGCGTCTGGGGCATCGGCCTCGCCGCGGACGACGAGGCGGCGATGGATCCCGAGCGGTGGCGGGGGCCGAACCTGCTGGGGTTCGCGCTGATGGTGGCGCGGGGGCGGTTGCGGGGCTGACAGGGCTCGGCCAAGTCCGGTGCGGTCCGGCATCGCCCCGGAAGGGGCGCGGGGCTGTGCCGCTCTGCGGATCCGCGGCGTGTGCGGGATCAGCCACGACGGAATGACGGGCGACGCATCCGGTTCGGGGACCGCTCAGCGCTCCGCCGGACAAGCGGTTAGCCGGCGCAGGCCGGTGATGGACAGGCGAAGGCCGGTCGCCCATGCGGCAAGGCCGCTGCTGGAGCCGGTCCCACGCCCCTTGCGGGGTGCGGATTCCTCACCCCGCCTTCCCGAAGCCGCTCGGACCTGCCGCTCGACCTGCTCGCTAGGCCTGCTGGTGGGGCTGCTGCTCCGGCCCCGCGGCCTGGGCCAGAAGGGTCGAGTAGCCGTCGTCGAAGGTGCTCGCGTCGCTGTCGTCGTCGACCACGATGAGGATGACGCCGATCGCCGCGGCGAGGACGATACCGACGGCCCCGCAGATGATTCCGGCCAGCGCCTGGCCCGCGTTGGTCGCCTCACCCCGGCGGGCCTTCCCCCGGGCGATCACGCCGAAGACCACGGCGAGGATGCCCAGGATGATCGCCAGTGGCCAGAGGCAGAAGATGACGGCCGAGACGATGCCGACCACGAGCGCGGCCGTACCCATCCCGTTGCTCGGCTGGGGCGCCATGGGGGCCCAGCCGTAGCCGCCGCCGTACATCGGGGGCGCGGGATACGCGGGACCGGAGCCGACGTATCCGGACTGTTTCGGGTACCCGTAGTCCGGTCCGGACGGGTAGGTGTACGGGGCCGGTCCGGGGCCGTTCGGCGCTATGGGCGGCGGCGGGACCGGTTCGCCGGGCGCGGCGGGCTGAGCGTAGGAGGCGTGCGGGGCGGGGGGCGCGAAGGGGTTGTCATGCGGGGCACCGGCCACGGGAGCGCCGGGCGGGGCGAACGGGTTGGCCCAGGGCTGGGGTGCGGAGTGGGCGGCCGGCGGGGGCGTGCCGGAGGCCGGCGTCGAGGTGATCGTGGAGTCGCTGTGGAGGGAGGAGGGTGGCGGGGTCGTACCGCCGTTGTTCCAGAACACCGTGCTGCCGGGGCCGTCGGCGGCACCGGGGCCCGGGGCCTCGGATGCCGGCGGTGCCCAGGGATTGAACTCGGGGTCGGAACCCGTCGCGGAGACGGACCGGACCGGAGGCTTGTCCAGCGGGACCCCCGCGGGTGTGCCGTTCGCGGGGCTTTCGCTGGCGGTCTCGCCGGTCGCCGCGCCCTCGGAACTCGCCCCCTCCGTGGGAATGTTCTCCGGTGAGTGCGGCGGCTGCGCGGCGTCGGACATGCGTCGGGTCCCCTCGTTCGTGCGTTCCGTCATGCTACGGCCCAGGATCACGGGGCGCCGGGGCGCCTTCGCATCCCGCCGGCCCGCCCCGTCCGGCCCCGTCCTGGACGGAATCCGCGGGCGTCTCCCCGTACGCCCGGCCTACGATGATCCCCGAGTCATCGATCAGCCGATCACCCGCGCCCCTCCGACCGTGGCACGGTTCGGGGCGCCGTTCCCGGGGAGGAACCCTTGACCGACCACCAGCTTGCCGCAGCCGGCGTCCATGACCCGCAGGCCTTCATCGCCGGGCTGCCCAAGGCCGAACTGCATGTCCACCACGTCGGCTCCGCCTCCCCCCGGATCGTCTCGGAGCTGGCCGCGCGCCACCCCGACTCCAGGGTCCCCACCGATCTCGAAGCCCTGGCCGACTACTTCACGTTCACCGACTTCGCCCACTTCGTCCAGGTGTACCTGTCCGTCGTGGACCTCATCCGCACTCCTGAGGACGTACGGCTGCTGACCTACGAGGTGGCCCGGGACCTGGCCCGGCAGCAGGTCCGGTACGCCGAGCTGACGATCACGCCGTTCTCCTCCACCCGGCGCGGCATCGACGAGCGCGCCTTCATGGACGCGATCGAGGACGCCCGGAAGTCCGCCGAGGCCGAGTTCGGGACCGTACTGCGCTGGTGCTTCGACATCCCGGGCGAGGCCGGGCTCGCATCGGCCGAGGAGACTGTGCGGCTCGCCACCGACGACCGGCTGCGCCCGGAGGGGCTGGTCTCGTTCGGGCTCGGCGGACCCGAGATCGGCGTACCCAGGCCGCAGTTCAAGCCGTACTTCGACCGGGCGATCGCCGCCGGACTGCGGTCGGTGCCGCACGCCGGTGAGACCACCGGCCCGGAGACGGTCTGGGACGCGCTGAACCATCTGCGCGCCGAGCGCATCGGGCACGGTACGAGTTCCGCGCAGGACCCCGAACTGCTCGCGCACCTCGCCGAACAGCGCATCGCCCTGGAGGTCTGCCCGACCTCCAACATCGCCACGCGCGCGGTCCGTACGCTCGACGAGCACCCCGTCAAGGAGTTCGTGCGCGCGGGCGTCCTCGTCACGATCAACTCCGACGACCCGCCGATGTTCGGCACCGACCTCAACAACGAGTACGTGGTCGCCGCCCGGCTGCTCGACCTCGACGAGTGGGGTCTCGCCGCCCTCGCCAAGAACGCCGTCGAGGCCTCCTTCCTCGACCCGGCGGCCAAGGCCACGCTGGCCTCCGAGATCGACGCCTACGCCTCGGCGTGGCTCGCCCCCTGAGAAACACCACCGTCCCCTGCCCCAGCACAATGGGCCCATGCAGAACGTGACCGCCGTGGCCCATCGCGGCGACCCCTACCGCGTCCGTGAGAACACGACCGCCTCGCTGCGTTCCGCGCTCGAACAGGGCGCGGACGCGGTCGAGATCGACGTACGGCTCACCCGGGACGGCGTGCCCGTGCTGCTGCACGACGCGACGCTGAAGCGACTGTGGGAGCGGGAACGGCCGCTGACCGCACTGTCGGCGGCCGAGGTGCGCGGGCTGACGGAGGAGGGAGTGCCGACACTCGCGGAGGCGCTGGCCGTGACCGAGGGCAGCCGGGTGATGATCGATCTGCCGGGATCGCCCGATGTACGGGCGGTACGGCGGGTGATGGACGTGGTCCGGGAGTGCGCGGCGGAGGAACGTGCTTACTACTGCGCGGACGCCCCGGCGATGCTCGCGGTGCGCGCGGCCGACCCGTCCGCGGAGATCGCCCTGACCTGGAAGACCCTCGCACCGCCGCGCCCGGCCCTGCTGGCCGCGGTGCGCCCGCGCTGGCTCAACTACCGCTTCTCTCTGGTCGACCGGCGGCTCGCGGCACGAGTGCACCGGGACGGTTACCTGCTGTCGGTGTGGACTCCGGACACCCGTCGTTCCATGCGGCGGCTGCTGGACGCCGGCGTCGACTCGATCACCACCAACCGGATCGGCTCGCTGTGCGCGCTGCGCAAGGGATGACGCCGCTCAACGGCTGAGAGAGCCGTGCGTCAGCTGCGTGCTCTACACGCGGGACTTCTGGGCAACGGTCGCCGGGTCGGCCGGGGTGTCCCGGGTGACGTACTGCGGGACGGGGGTGTCGTCCTTGCCGGTGTCGCGGACCAGGCCGTAGCGCGTCGCGCCCTCGGGGGGTCCGCTGGTCACGTCTTCCTCCACCCTGTCCCAGGTGGTCGGGAAGACGTTCAGGCCGTAGTCGGCGCCCCGTTCGTTCACGGTCAGGGTGACGCTGCCGTCGACGTAGTAGTACTCGTTCTGCCACATCTGCTGGGTGCCGGCCGGCGGAACGGCGTAGCCGATGGTCGAGTTGCCCATGCCGGTGGCGGAGGTGTCGGTGCTGCTGACGCGGTCGTCCATACGGCGGCCGCCGCCGGAGGCCACGTGGAAGAGCCTGCCCTTCAGGCCGGTCCAGGCCGGCATGACCAGGCTGCCGGCCCGGTACTGCGGCGAGATCTGCCAGCGGACGAGGACATAGCCCTTGCCGGTGAGCGTCACGCTGTCCCCACGGTGGTTCATCGTGGCGTGCGCGCCGCCGGTGCTGGTGATCCCGGACTCGGTCCGCTGCGGCAGGGCGGCGGGCCGCGCGTTCGGATCGGGTGCCGTGTCGACGGCGTCGACGACCGTGCCGTACAGGTCCGCCTTCGGCTGCGTCGCCGACGGGGTGGGAGCGGGCGGTGCCGAGAACGAGGGGGATGCCGACGGAGGCGGGGTGGTGGGCGCCTGCGACTGGGGGCGGGCGGTGGGGGCGGCTATGGCCGGCGGCGGCTCCTTGGCGGGCTGCGTCACCACGTACGCGCCGCCCGCGACGATCGTCGCCCCGGTGCTCAGGGCGACGGCCGGCTTGGCCAGGGCGCCGAGCACCTTGCCCGACCAGCCGACGGAGGCCGCGGCGGTCGCGGCGGCGGCCGTCTTGCCGCCGAACGCCAGCGACAGGGTGAAACCGACGGGCAGCGGGACGAGCGCGATGCCGACGAGGAGGCGTTCCGCCGGTACGACGACCGCCTCGCCGGGGCTCGCGCAGTACGCGCACCCCCTGATGTGCCGGGCCAGCCGCTTGCGCCACACGGAGTCCGGGTCGCCGTCCCATCGGACGGTCAGTTCCCGCAGGTCGGGGCAGGCACCGTCGAGCGCCCGTACGATTCCGCGCGAGGCCTCAAGGCGCTCCTTCATACGCTGGACGCGTACGGCGGCGTGCTGCCGGCTGATGCCGACGGCAGCCGCCAGCTCACGGCGGGTGAGTTCGCCCGCGACCTCCAGCCACCACAGCGACAGCAACTGCCGGTCCTCGTCGTCGAGCCAGCGCACCGCCTCCGCGACCTCGCGCCGCTGCCCCTCCAACTGGAGCCTCAGAACAGTGAGTTCGGCGAAGTCGGCGGCCCTGTCGGCCGTCTCGTCGCGCAGGGCGTCGGTTGTACGGCGGCGCGCGCGGTCCCGGATCTGCCGCATCGCGATGGCGACGAGCCAGGACCGGAAGCTGTCCGGGTCGCGCAGGGAGCCGAGGTTGTCCACGGCCCGCAGCATGGTCTCCTGCACGACGTCGTCGACGTCCGCGTGACCGTTCAGGGCACGGCCGACGATGTTGTAGACCAGCGGCAGCCAGCCTGCGACCAGCTCGTCCAGCGCCCGCCGGTCACCGGCCTGCGCCGCAGCGATGGTGGAACCCCACTGGCGCCCGTCCACAAAAGCCCTTTCTCGCACGTGTGTGCACCTTACGTCGCCCTGTTGCGCACCAGTTCCCCACCATGTCTCCGGAGGAGACGGCGCGGGGGCGCCGCCGATAACAGTTTTTGCCCCCGCGCAGGTCGGCCAGGACACGGGCCCTAGGTGCGATCCCCGACAAGATCCGGACGCGTCGCGCCAGTTGCCCTCACGCGCACACCAGGGTCGACGTCCTCCTGACCGACGATCCGCTCCACCCCGTTCGGATCAAGGATGTGACCATCGACACCAGCCGCCCCCAGGAGCAGCCGATGCACCTCCGTACGCGCACCACCGCCCGCACCACCGCCCTCGCGACCGTCCTCACCCTCACCCTCGCCCTGCCGGCCGGCGCCCTCGCCGCCCCCGCGTCGACGGCCTCCGTCTCCGCGGTGGCCGGGCAGGGCACAGGGCCGGACACCGAGGCGCTGCGGGCCGCGCTCGCCGGGTTACCGGACGCGAACGCTACGGCGGCTCTCGTACGGGTCGGGGGCACCGGCGGTGTCTGGCGCGGCAGCGCCGGTGTGCACGACCTGGCGAGCGGCCGGTCGGCGGAACCGCACGCGCGCTTCCGGGCCGGTTCGACGACAAAGGCGGTCACGGCGGCGGTCGTGCTCCAGCTCGCGGCGGAGGGCGAGGTGGACCTCGGGCGGCCGGCCCGGCAGTACCTGCCGGACCTGATCCCCGCCGCGTACGGACATGTGACCGTACGCCAGCTCCTGAACCACACCAGCGGCATCCCGGTCGCCGATGTCGCCGGTACGAACTTCGAGGAGTGGTACGCGCACCGCTTCGACGTCCACTCGCCCCGCGAGATGGTCGCCTCGGCCACCGCCAAGAAGCGCGAGTTCGCGCCCGGCACCGAGCAGCACTACCTCAACATCAACTACACCGTGCTCGGGCTGCTGATCGAGCGGATCACCGGCCACTCCTACGAGCGGGAGACGGCCCGCCGGGTCTTCGCCCCGCTGGGAATGCGGAACACGTACTTTCCCGGCACCGACCCGGGGATCCGGGGGCCGCACAACCACGGCTACCAGGCCGTGGCACGCGCTGACGGCACGACGGAGTATCGCGATGTCACGGTCTGGGGCACCACGGACAGCTGGGCGGCGGGCGCCATGATCTCCACGACGGCGGATCTGGAGCGGTTCCTGACAGCCCTGTTCCGCGGGCGGGTCGTGCCACAGCCGCAGCTGAAGGAGATGTTCACCGTCCCGGCCGACGTACCGGGCGCCACGATGAGCGCGGGTCTCCAGCGGTATGTCACCGACGGCGGCACGGAGTTGTGGCTGAAGTCGGGCGGCCGGTGGGGCTACAACTCGGTCATCGCCGCCACCCGCGACCTGTCCCGCACTCTCGTCTACTCCGTCAACTCGACCGACGCGAAGGGCCAGGGCATGAATCCGGTCGCCGCACGCATAGTGCAGGCGACGTTCACGCGGTGACGTGGACCGCGGGAGGAGGCGCCGCCATCAATGCCTCCAGCATCCTGATCCGCTTCCGCACGACGTACAGCGGGATCGCCCCGAACATAGCGAAGGACATGTCGATCACCGTCCACCAGAAGGGAATTCAGACGGTGGCCGGATGCGGCGCGGAGGCGGACGGGACCGCCAGCCGGCCTGTGCGGTGGAGGCCGTAGAGCGCGCCCGCGCACAGCGGCACGGGTGCGGACAGCGAGATCCACGGCAGCACGGACATCCCGGCGGCCCGTGCGGCGTCGAGTGCGGCGCGCGTGCCGCGGTTCCCGACGGTTGTGCCGATGCCGCAGATCGTGTTGTACAGCCCGTAGTGGGTGGCGACGAGCCGGATACCGGAGGGACGGACGACGGTGTCCATCTCGAACAGGTACGCGATCATCGTGCCGATGGCCAGCAGCAGTGCGCCAAGCGCCGGTGGAACCGCCGCGAGCAGCCACAGCCCGATCCCGGACTCGGACTCGGGTACGGACACGGCGGTGGCGAGCAGCAGGGGCACGAAGGCCAGGCCCATGGCCGTCTGCCCGCGCGCACGTGCCTGCCCGGGTTCGTACCGCGCCCTGCACCATGCCGTCACCCGCGCCTGTCCCAGGATCGTGCTCAACCCGGGGACAGCGAAAGGCCCCGCCACCGCCGCCGTGCCGTACATCCCGTCGCCGCCGAGCCGGCGCACTTCCAGGGGGGAAGCGCCGGACAGAACTGGAAGGACAGGACGTACGAACCGATCACGGCGACGGAGAAGAGCGGTAACGGCCGGTCGGCGAGGATGCCGCGCCACTGGGCGAGCACCGCTGGCCTCCGTCGCCGTCCTGCCGCCCGGCGTCCTCGGCCCGCCGGGTGGGCCGCGCGTTTACCGGCAACCAGAACAGCAGAACAGCCGGAACAACGTGGCCGAAGGCGACCGTCAGCCGTCCAGCGACGTCATCACATGCTTGATCCGCGTGTAGTCGTCGAACCCGTACCCCGAGAGGTCCTTGCCGTAGCCCGACTTCTTGAAGCCGCCGTGGGGCATCTCCGCGACCAGCGGGATGTGGGTGTTGATCCACACGCACCCGAAGTCCAGCACCTTCGACATCCGCATCGCGCGCGCGTGGTCCTTCGTCCACACCGAGGACGCGAGGGCGTAGTCCACACCGTTGGCCCACTCCACGGCCTGTGTCTCGTCCACGAAGGACTGGACGGTGATGACCGGGCCGAAGACCTCGTTCTGGATGATCTCGTCGTCCTGCTTCAGGCCGGAGACGACGGTCGCGGCGTAGAAGTAGCCCTTCTCGCCGACCCGGTGGCCACCCGCCTCGACCTTGGCGTGGGCGGGCAGCCGCTCGACGAAGCCGGAGACCTGCTTGAGCTGGTTCGGGTTGTTGAGCGGTCCGTACAGCACGTCCTCGTCGTCCGGCTGCCCGGTCCTGGTCTCGGCGGCGGCCTTGGCGAGCGCGGCGACGAACTCGTCGTGGATGGACTCCTGGACGAGCACGCGCGTGGCCGCCGTACAGTCCTGGCCCGCGTTGAAGAAGCCCGCGACCGAGATGTCCTCGACGGCCTTGGCGATGTCCGTGTCCTCGAATACGACGACCGGTGCCTTGCCGCCCAGCTCCAGGTGGACGCGCTTGAGGTCCTTCGACGCGGACTCGGCGACCTGCATACCGGCCCGCACCGAACCGGTGATCGACGCCATCGCCGGGGTCGGGTGCTCGACCATCAGCCGACCCGTGTCACGATCACCGGTGATGACGTTGAAAACGCCCTTGGGCAGGATCGAACCGACGATCTCCGCAAGGAGAACCGTCGACGCGGGCGTCGTGTCCGACGGCTTGAGCACCACCGTGTTGCCGGCCGCGATCGCCGGGGCGAACTTCCACACGGCCATCATCATCGGGTAGTTCCAGGGCGCGACCTGCGCGCAGACACCGACCGGCTCGCGCCGGACGATCGACGTCATCCCGTCCATGTACTCGCCGGCGCTGCGCCCCTCCAGCATCCGGGCCGCACCCGCGAAGAAGCGGATCTGGTCCACCATCGGCGGAATCTCCTCGGACCGGGTGAGCCCGATCGGCTTGCCGGTGTTCTCCACCTCGGCCGCGATCAGCTCCTCGGCGCGCTCCTCGAACGCGTCCGCGATCTTCAGGAGTGCCCTCTGCCGCTCCGCAGGGGTCTGGTCCCGCCAGGCGGGGAAAGCGGCGGCGGCAGCCGCCATGGCGGCGTCGACGTCCGGCTGCCCGGACAGCGGCGCGGTCGCGTACGCCTCGCCCGTCACGGGGTTGACCACCTCGGTGGTCCGCCCGTCGGCGGCGTCCCGGAACTCACCATCGATGTAGTTGCGCAGACGACGCAGCTCGGTACTCACTGCCGGCCCTCCAGGTTCGGGTGTCCATTGGCTCGGGTGTCCATTGACTGAGACACCCACCCTATTCCGCAATCCGACGTTTTCAACACCCCCGATCCCCCGCAAGCTGCGAAATCCGCAAGACAACCGTCCATGAACAACGAATTTCATCGATCGAGCCTTGCGAAACCGTCGACTCCTCGTGCACAGTGAGCGCGTGGCCAGTCGAAGCGCAGAGCAGAGGGACTCCCGCGAGTCCAGGAACGGCACTCCCCAGCTGGACTCCGTCTCCCTCGCCATCATCGAACAGCTCCAGGAGGACGGCCGGCGGCCGTACGCGGCGATCGGCAAGGCGGTGGGCCTCTCGGAGGCAGCCGTGCGCCAGCGCGTCCAGAAGCTGCTCGACCAGGGCGTGATGCAGATCGTCGCCGTCACGGACCCGCTCACCGTGGGCTTCCGCAGACAGGCGATGGTCGGCGTCAACGTCGACGGAGACCTGGACCCCGTGGCCGACGGGCTCAGCGCCATGCCTGAAGTCGAGTACGTGGTGATGACCGCGGGCTCCTTCGACATCCTCGCCGAGATCGTCTGCGAGGACGACGACCACCTGCTGGACGTCATCAACAAACGCATAAGGGCCCTGCCCGGCGTGCGCTCCACCGAAAGCTTCGTCTACCTCAAGCTCAAGAAGCAGACCTACATGTGGGGAACCCGATAACCGTGACGACCACCGACAGCCCCAAGGACCTCAGCCGCACCGCGTACGACCACCTGTGGATGCACTTCACCCGCATGTCCTCGTACGAGAACGCCCCCGTCCCGACGATCGTCCGGGGCGAAGGCACCCACATCTACGACGACAAGGGCCGGCGCTACCTCGACGGTCTGGCGGGGCTGTTCGTGGTCCAGGCCGGTCACGGCCGCACCGAGCTGGCCGAGACCGCGTTCAAGCAGGCACAGGAGCTGGCGTTCTTCCCCGTGTGGTCGTACGCCCACCCGAAGGCCGTGGAGCTGGCGGAACGTCTGGCCGACTACGCCCCCGGCGACCTCAACAAGGTCTTCTTCACCACGGGCGGCGGCGAGGCCGTCGAGACCGCCTGGAAGCTCGCCAAGCAGTACTTCAAGCTGGTCGGCAAGCCCACCAAGTACAAGGTCATCTCGCGCGCGGTCGCCTACCACGGCACCCCGCAGGGCGCCCTGTCCATCACCGGCCTGCCGGCCCTGAAGGCTCCCTTCGAGCCCCTTGTCCCCGGCGCCCACAAGGTCCCGAACACCAACATCTACCGCGCCCCGATCCACGGCGACGACCCGGAGGCCTACGGCCGCTGGGCCGCCGACCAGATCGAGCAGGAGATCCTCTTCGAGGGCGCGGACACGGTGGCCGCCGTCTTCCTGGAGCCGGTCCAGAACGCGGGCGGCTGCTTCCCGCCCCCGCCGGGCTACTTCCAGCGGGTCCGCGAGATCTGCGACCGCCACGACGTCCTGCTCGTCTCGGACGAGGTCATCTGCGCCTTCGGCCGCCTCGGCACGATGTTCGCCTGCGACAAGTTCGACTACGTGCCGGACATGATCACCTGCGCCAAGGGCATGACCTCGGGCTACTCCCCGATCGGCGCGTGCGTCATCTCGGACCGGCTGGCCGAGCCGTTCTACAAGGGCGACAACACCTTCCTGCACGGCTACACGTTCGGCGGCCACCCGGTGTCGGCGGCGGTGGGCCTGGCCAACCTCGACCTGTTCGAGCGCGAGGGCCTCAACCAGCATGTGCTGGACAACGAGGGCGCGTTCCGCTCGACCCTGGAGAAGCTGCACGACCTGCCGATCGTCGGTGACGTCCGCGGCAACGGCTTCTTCTACGGCATCGAGCTGGTCAAGGACAAAACGACCAAGGAGTCCTTCGACGCGGACGAGACGGAACGTATCCTCTACGGCTTCCTCTCCAAGGCCCTCTTCGAGAACGGCCTGTACTGCCGTGCCGACGACCGCGGCGACCCGGTCGTCCAGCTCGCCCCGCCGCTGATCTCGAACCAGGAGACGTTCGACGAGATCGAGCAGATCCTGCGCGCGACGCTGACCGAGGCGTGGACGAAGCTGTAGACCCCTGGGACCTGCCTCCGGCGGTTCAGCTGTTCATACGGCCCGGGTACACCCGTACGAGTGAGAACGGGTGCACCCGGGCCGCGTGCTGTCCGGCCTCGCGCCGCCGAATACCTAGCGTGCCTGTAACCGATCGGCCCTGCCTTCGTTCCCCCGCACGGGGGGTTTCGCGGATGCACCCGCGATACGCACGGCATTTCTGATCTGAACCGAGGTGTACGCGATGGTGGCCCCGCCGGACAACGACGTGCTCTGGGCACGCGCCCTGCACTTCCAGCACAACGACGGTTCGCCCGCGCTGAGCGGCGTCTCGCTCGGTGTCCGGGAGGGCGAGATCCTCGCCGTGTGCGGCCCGCGCGGCAGCGGCAAGACGACCCTGCTGCGCTGCCTCTCGGGCCTGGTAAGACCGCTGCGGGGCGAGGTCTGGTTCAACAGCGTGCCCGTGCACACGATGGGTCCGCTCACCCGTGAACGGCTGCGCCGCGACCGGTTCGGCTGGATCGACCCGGCCCCGGTCCTCGTACCGGAACTGAACGTCTGGGAGAACGCGGCCCTGCCCCTCATGCTGCGCGGCACCAGCCGCCGGCGCGCCAAGACGGCGGCCCTGGAGTGGCTGGAGCGCCTGGACATCGGCGGCCTGGCCCGCAAACGCCCGTACGAGCTGCGCCAGTCCGAACGCCAGCGCGTCTCGATCGCCCGCGCGCTGGCCCCTGCCCCCACGGTGCTCTTCGCGGACGAACCGACGGCGCCCCTGTACCGGGCGGACCGGGCCCACGTACTGCGGACGTTGACGACAGCGGCCCGCTCGCACGGCATCACGGTCGTCCTGGCGACGCACGACGCGGACACGGCGGCGCTGGCGGACCGCACGGTCTCGCTGCTCGACGGGCGGCGCGTGAACACCGTCCACCTGCCCCCGGCCGCCGGGACCGCGAGCGGCACCGGGACCGACGCGGAAGGCCGGGCCGCGTGCTCGCTCTCCGTCTAGCCCGCGGCTCCCACCCTGGCGTCCAGGTCCGCCGTCTGCTGGTCGCGACGGCGTCCGCGGCCACGGGATTCCTCCTCCTGGGCACCCTGGGGCACGCCCTCGGCCACCAGGGCACTACCGGCGGATCGGCACTGCGCCTGGCCTGGTGCGGAGCCCCACTGGCAGCCACGGTCCACTTCGCGGTGACCGTGGCCCGCACGGACCCCGGTACGAGACCTCGCCCGGGCCTGTCGGCGATCGGCCTGGGCCCCGCCCGTCTGATGGCCGTCTCGGCCACGACAACGGCCCTGTCCTGCACCCTCGGCTCGATGCTGGCCCTCCTGTTCTTCCTCCACCTGCGGGGTGACCTGACGGGCATGCCGTTCGACGGCGAAGCGGCGGACTTCCTCGCCGCGGACCACCCCCTCCCCCTCCCGGCCGCCCTGACCCTGCTGACCCTGGTACCGCTGGCGGCATCGGTCTCGGTCGCCCTGGCCCTACGCCCACGGGACGCACACCCGACACCGGCTCAGGGCACACGGCTGAGGACATACGGCCGCTTCGGCGCGGAGCGCGGTCACGGAACGCGCGAAACCATCGGCTCGTACGGCAGGTTCGGGTCGCACCTGCGCCAGGCTGCCGGCAGCAGCGCCGCTGCGGCACCCCGTACAGCGCGGGGCTGCGCGACCACCCCGGCGGCACCGGTCGCGGGCATCCCTGAAACCCCGGACAAGGTCCTCGACGCCACCACCGACCCGCACCCGCTCCCCGCACCTCACCCAACCCCCCGAGCCCTCCCCTGGGGCATCGCCGTACTCGCAGCCGGACTCGCCGTAGAGGCATACGCCGCCCGCGACCTGCACGCCCCCGGACTCGCCATGCCCGGCGGAGCCACCGGCAGCCCCGCCGCCGTACTCGCCGGCTGGTCCCTCACCGCCGTGGGCCTGGCCCTGGCCGGTCCCGGTCTCACCCACCTCTGCGGACACCTGCTGCAAGCCGTCCGCCCCGGCGCCCTCCGTCTCCTCGCCGGCCGCGTCCTCATGGAGGAGGCGGCACGCATCGGCCGCCCCCTGGGCGTCGTGTGCGCGGTGGCGTCGGGCGCGTACGCCATGGCCGCGCTGTACGACACCGGCGGCGACCCGTCCCTCGGCCCCCTCACCACCCTGGGCGCCCTGGTCGTGGCGGGCTGCGCCGTCGCCACGCTCCTCACTGCCGCCGCCGAGGTGAGACAGTCCCGCGCGGACACCACCGCGGCCCTGCTCCGCCTGGGCGCACCGGCGACGACCCTGCGCACCGCCGCCGCCCTGCGCACGACCGCGCTCCTCACCCTGTTCGTCCCGCTGACCTTCCTGGTCGCGGAGCTGGCGGCGCTGCCACTGGCAGCCTGACCGCCGTACGGATGCCATACAGAGCCGGTACAGAGAATTCGTACGAAGAGATCTGCACCCAGCGATGAGTTCCGCACGGCCCCCGGGTCTACCCCATCGAGCCGCACAACAACCGACGGGAGAAACCCCAATGAGCGAGTACCAGCAGATGATCTTCGTGAATCTGGCCGTGAACGATGTCGTCGCCTCGAAGAAGTTCTTCACCGAGCTCGGATACACGATCAACCCGCAGTTCACGACCGACGACTGTGCCTGTGTCGTGATCAGCGACACCATCGTCGCGATGCTGCTGAGCAAGCCGCGCTACTCCGACTTCACGAAGAAGGAGATCGCGGACTCGACGAAGACCAGCGAGGTCCTCATCTGTCTGAGCGCCGAAAGCCGTGCGAAGGTCGACGAGTTGGTCGACGGGGCGCTCGCGGCAGGCGGCACCGAGCCGCGCGAGGCTCAGGACTACGGCCAGATGTACGGCCGCGCGTTCGACGACCTCGACGGCCACACCTGGGAGGTCATGTGGATGGACCCGGCGGCCGTCCAGAGCTGACACGGACCGTGTTTACATGGGCGGGTGCAGACGAGCCCCGCCCATGCGGCCCACCACAACGACCGTGAGATCGAGACGCTCCAGGAGTTCGACGCGGTCGTCTCCGCTCGCGGTACCCTCGCCGGATTCCGCGTGCAGGCCGTCGATCTGACGGACCGTACGAAGGAGTTGCTGACCAGCGACACCGCGGGCGCGGTCTTCCTCGGCTGCCCGATGCGTGAGGGCGCGGCGGCGAAGGTCCGCACGGACGGCGCCCTGGTCTTCCTGCCCGTCCCGGACCTGCCCTTCAGCCCTTACCGCGGCCATCTCTACTCGCCGGACGAGTTGTTCACCGGGCTCGACGAGGGCTACGAGCAGACAGTCGACGCCCTCGGGTACGCCTGGTTCCAGCGCACCAAGGCCGACGGCGACATCTTCGCCTCGCTGCTGCGCTCCGTCCACGACGACGCCGTGTCCGACGCCCTCGACGAACTCCTGCGCGGGACACCGGTGGTGGGGGTGATGGGGGGTCACGCGATGGCACGCGGTACGCAGGCGTACGCCGGTGCCGCGCGCCTGGGTCGCGAGCTGGCCCACGCCGGGTTCACGGTGGCCACGGGCGGCGGCCCGGGTGCGATGGAGGCGGCGAACCTCGGCGCGTACTCGGCCCCCTTCGACGACACCATGCTCGACGAGGCGTGCGAACTCCTCGCCGGGGCACCGTCGTTCACGCCCTCGATCACCGACTGGGCGCGCGCCGCGTTCGAGGTCCGCTCGCGCTGGCCCAAGGGAGGCGGTTCGGTCGGCATCCCGACCTGGTTCTACGGGCACGAGCCACCGAACGCCTTCGCCTCGCACATCGCCAAGTACTTCGCCAACGCCACCCGCGAGGACGGGCTGTTGGCCCGCTCGACCGCCGGGGTCGTTTTCCTGCCGGGCGCCGCCGGGACCGTACAGGAGATCTTCGACAACGCCACCCCGAACTACTACGAGTCGCGCGGCGAACCCACACCCATGGTGCTCGTGGACCGCGCCCACTGGACCGAGTGGCTGCCCACCTGGCCGCTGCTCCAGGCGCTCGCGCGCGGGAGGGCGATGGAGGATCGCATTGCCCTGGTCGACCGGATCGAGGAGGCTCCGGAGGCCTTGAAACGTCTTGCCGGTTAACGGGTAGGCAAAACCGATCCCTGAAGCCTGCATACAGATTGACAGCCCTTATGCCGCGCTTATAGACCTGTGAGACACCTGGGGGTGATGAGGTGATGAGGTCTCTTCACTCCCTCCACCCCCCTCAGTTGCGCATTCCGTGAAGGGCAATCGTGTCCACATCTCGCCGTACCGCACGTTCCGTGCGCATTCTCGGTGTTGCCTCCGCCTCGGCCGCGCTTGCGCTGGGCGTCGCCGGCAACGCGTTCGCGTGCAACATCAGTGAGTTCTCCGCCGTCGCCAAGTGCGACGGCGAAAAGGGTGTCATCAGCGTCACCGACAAGGACCCGTCGGGCACCCCCGCCACAGTCACCGTGTTCCTGGGCGACAAGCTCGTCGGCACCCAGGACGTCGTGGGCAGCCGGGAGGGCGTCACCATCGACTTCTCGGAGGACTGGGCGCCGAACGCGACGTACCGCGTCCACGTCAAGGCCGGCAACCAGGTCGACGAGGACATCAAGCCGGATCTGACCACGCCGGGCGAGGCCTGCAAGACGGAGCCGACCCCGACCCCGCCGGTGTCGGAGAGCCCGACACCCTCGGCACCCACGACGCCGACCCCGTCCGCCTCGGAGCCCGAGGAGTCGGCCACCCCGACTCCGTCGGCCTCCGAGAGCACCCCGGGCGCCCCCGCGAACAGCGTTCCGACGCCCGCGGGCGGCAGCTCCAACCTCGCCGAGACCGGCGCCGACTCCAACACCGGTGTGATCGCCGGTATCGCGGCTGCTCTGGTCGTCGTCGGCGGCGGCGCTGTCTTCTTCGGTCTGCGTCGTCGTGGATCGGCCGGCAACAGCTGACGTTCCGCTCGCAGCGACCGTAAGTACCCGGCTGTACGTTGCGGCCCGTCCCCGCATCAGGGGGCGGGCCACTGCGCTGTCGCCCGGCGGTCAGCCGAATGTGGCCCTCTGCAGCCAGAACTCCAGCAGCTCCCGGTCCCCGAGTACCTCCAACCGCGGGCTGTCCAGCGGCAGTCGGCGGTAGAAGGCGAGCATCACGTCGGTGAGCGGGCCACGCAGGGCGACCGTCGCCTTCTCATGACCGCGACGCCACACGACACCGTCCTCGGTGAGCTGGACGAGCCACTCGGCGGCGGTGTCCGTGGCGTGCAGATGGATGCTGCGGCCCGGCCCGCGCAGCTCCTTCGCCGCGTCGTGCGGATCGGTCCGCTGCGCGAACTCGACGATCTGCAGCCACTCGTCGATCGCGTCGGCGGCGATGTCGGCCGCGACCTCGTACGGCATGCCGGCGGTGAGCGTCGCGTCCGCGCGGTGGACGGTGATCTCGTGGGCCATCCGGCGCGCCCAGAACCCGGAGCTCCGCTCCCAGCCCCATGTCCACACCTTCGCGTCGGGCCCTGCCTCACGGAGGGTGCCCACCAGCAGCTCACCGGTCTCGGCGAGCCAGGCGTCCAGCGCGGCCGGGTCGCCCGTCGTCTCCGGGCCGCCGCTCAGCGGTACCTCGTTTTCGTCGACGTTCTCCTCGGCCCGCGTCCGCACCAGCAGCTCCGCCCAGCGCAGCGCACCCCCGGCGTGCCGCACGAGCTGCTCCAGGGTCCAGTCCGGGCAGGTCGGCACGGTCGCGGACAGATCGGCGCCGGAGGTCACGACAGCCCTCAACTGTCCTACCTGATGGGCGATCTCATCGCAGTAGCGGTCATGGGCGAGTGTCGTCATGCCCGCACCCTATGGTCGGGCCCATCACCCGAGCACGACAACTTCGGCCGCGTCGAAGGCCACCCCGACCTCGTCCCCCGGCTCCGGCGCCTCACGCAGCGCGCACGCGGCCTCCAGTCGGGGCGCGCCCTCGGGCTGGAGCTGTACGGCGACATGCGTACCCCGGAAGGTGCGCGCGGCCACGGTGCAGCGCAGGCCCTCGGCGGCGGGCACGAGGCGCACACCGGCGGGCCGTACGAGCAGCGTGCGCGACCCCTGGGGGGCGCCCTCGGGGACCGGCGCCTTGCCCCAGGGGGTGTCCGCGACCTGCCCGCTCACCGTCGCCTCGACGACGTTGTCGAAGCCGAGGAAGCGTGCCACGAACTCGTCGGCGGGCCGCTGCCAGACCTCAAGTGGCGTACCGGACTGGGCGATTCGCCCGTCTCGCATCACGATCACCCGGTCGGCGAGGGCGAATGCCTCGCTCTGGTCGTGGGTGACGGCGAGCACGGTGGTGCCCAACCGGCCGAAGAGTTCCCGGAGTTCGACGACGAGTCGCTCACGCAGCGAGCGGTCCAGCTGGCCGAGCGGTTCGTCGAGCATCAGCAGCCGGGGGCGGGGCGCGAGGGCGCGGGCGAGCGCGACGCGCTGCTGTTCCCCCCCGGAGAGCGCGGCGACAGCACGTCCGGTGGCCCCCGGCAGCCCGACCAGTTCCAGCAACTCCCTTACACGTATGTCCTGTTGCGCCTTGGGTACCTGGTGCATACGCAGCCCGAAGGCGACGTTGCCGCCGACGTCCCGCTGAGGGAACAGCTGGTGGTCCTGGAACATCAGGCCGACCTCGCGCTTGTGTGCGGGCACCCCGCCGAGGTCCCGGCCGTCGAGCAGCACCCGCCCCGCGTCGAGGGGCTGGAGTCCGGCGACTGCCCGCAGCAGCGTCGATTTTCCGCTGCCGCTGGGTCCGAGCACGCACACGATCTCGTGCTCGGCCACATCGAGGCCGACGTCGTCGAGCACGGTCCGCGCCCCGAACCGTACGGTCGCTCCTTCGAGACCGAGCATGGTCAGAACTCCCCCGTCCGGTCGGTCCGAAGCCGCTCCAGCACGAGCAGGGCCACCGCGCACACCACCATCAAGATCGTCGAAAGGGCCATCGCCTGGCCGTAGTTGAGGTCACCGGGGCGCCCCAGCAAACGGGCCACGGCGACCGGCAGGGTCGGGTTGTCGGGCCGGGCGATGAACACGGTCGCCCCGAACTCGCCCAACGACACGGCGAACGCGAACCCGGCCGCGATCAGCAGCGCCCGCCGCACGATCGGCAGATCGACCTCGCGCCAGACCCGCCAGGGCGAGGCCCCGAGCACGGCCGCCGCCTCCCGCAGCCGTCCGTCCACGGCCCGCAGCACCGGCAGCATGGTCCGTACCACGAACGGCACCCCGACCAGCGCCTGCGCGAGCGGTACGAGGATCCAGCTGCTGCGCAGATCGAGCGGCGGCTCGTCGAGTGCGATGAGGAACCCGAACCCGACGGTCACCGCCGACACCCCCAGCGGCACCATCAACAGCGCGTCGAACCCCCGTACGATCCGCCCGGCATCGCGCCGGGTGAGCGCCACGGCGGCCAGCGACCCCACGACAACGGCGATGCCGGTGGCGGCGACGGCGTACTGGAGCGAGTTCCCGATGGCGGCGATCGGCGCCACCAGGAAGATGCCGGACTCGTCGCTGGTGAGCGCCTTGTAGTAGCCGAGGCCCGCACCGCCGGGCGTCGCGAACGACCGCTGCACGAGCACGGCCAGCGGCAGCACCAACAGTACGGCGATGCTCGTCAGCACCCCGCCGAGCAGTGCCCACTGGCCCCGGCCGCGCGGCCGGCGTGCGGTCGTCTCCGGCGCCACGAGCCGCAGCGCGCTCTCCCGCCGCCGTACCGTCCCGGCGTGCACGGCGAGGATCGCGCCCACCGCCACGAACTGCAGAACCGTCAGCACGGCGGCCGTACCGAGGTCGAAGATCTCCGACGTCTGCCGGTAGATCTCCACTTCGAGAGTGGAGAAGGTCGGTCCGCCGAGGATCTGCACCACCCCGAAGGAGGTGAAGGTGAAGAGGAAGACCATGAGCGCGGCGGCGGCGACAGCGGGCCCGAGGGCGGGGAGAGTGACCCGCCGCCAGGCCGCGAGCCTCGACGCGCCGAGCACCCGCGCGACCTCCTCCTGACGCGGGTCGAGCTGTGCCCAGAGCCCGCCGACCGTCCGCACCACGACGGCGTAGTTGAAGAAGACGTGCGCGAGCAGGATGGCCCACACGGTCGTGTCCAGCCGTATGCCCCACAACTCGTCGAGCAGCCCGCCCCGACCGACCAGCGCCAGGAACGCCGTACCGACGACGACGGTCGGCAGCACGAACGGCACGGTCACCACGGCCCGCAGCATCTGCTTGCCCCTGAAATCGAAGCGCGCGAAGACATACGCGCCGGGGAGCGCGACCAGCAGCGTGAGCACGGTCGATGCGAGCGCCTGCCAGGTGGTGAACCAGAGGACGTGCCGGATACCGGAGTCCCCCAGCACGTCCCCGACCCGGCCCAGCCGCCAGACCCCGTCGACGTGAAGGCCGCGCGCGACGATCGCGGCGACGGGGTAGGCGAAGAAGAGCGCGAAGAAGGCGACGGGCAGAACCAGCAGGGCACCGCGCAGAGCGGCGCCCCTCCGGCGCGCAGCCACAGAGGCCACTTCGCTCACTTCCGTCGGTTCCGTTAGCTCCGTTACTTCAGTACGAGCGAGGTCCACGACTTGACCCACTGGTCACGGTGTTCGGCGATCTTCGCGGGGGCCATGGTCTCGGGGTTCTTGGCCTGCGGCCCGAACGCGGTGAACTCGGCGGGCACCTGGGCGCCCTCCCGCACGGGGTACACGAACATGTTGAGCGGCATGTCCTCCTGGAAGGTCTTGCCGACGAGGAAGTCGAGCAGTGCCTTGCCGCCCTCGCTGTTCTTGGCGTTGCTGAGCAGCCCGGCGTACTCGACCTGCCGGAAGCAGGTACCAGTGGCGACCCCGGTCGGAGCGGTGGCCGGCTTCGGCTCGGCGAAGATCACCTCGGCGGGCGGCGAGGAGGCGTAGGAGACGACGAGCGGCCGGTCCCCCTTGGCCTTCTTGCCGCCGGCCGACCCGGAGAACTCCTCGTTGTACGCCTGCTCCCAACCGTCGACGACCTTCACACCGTTGGCCTTGAGCTTCGTCCAGTAGCCCGTCCAGCCGTCGTCGCCGTACTTCGCGGCGCTGCCGAGCAGGAACCCGAGTCCCGGAGAGGAGGTGGACGCGTTCTCCGTGACGAGCAGGTCCTTGTAGGCGGGCTTGACCAGATCATCGAAGGACTCGGGTGGCGTCAGCTTGTGCTCGCTGAACCAGGCCTTGTCGTAGTTGACGCAGATGTCGCCGGTGTCGATCGGGGTGACCCGGTGCTTTGCCTCGTCGGCCCGGTAGGCGGGCAGGATCGCGCCGGCGTCCTTCACCTCGTACGGCTGGAACAGCCCGTTGTCGAGCGCGCGGGAGAGCAGGGTGTTGTCGACACCGAAGAAGACATCGCCCTGCGGGTTGCTCTTGGTCAGGATCGCCTTGTTGACGGCCTGCCCGGCGTCGCCGTCCTTGAGGACCCTGACGGTGTACCCGGACTGCTTCTCGAAGGCGGCCAGGACGCTCTTCGAGACGGCCCACGAGTCGTGACTGATGAGGGTGACGGTCTTGGAGTCCGCCGCCGAACCGCTGCCGCCGTCCTCGGACCCGCACGCGGACAGCGTGACAAGCCCGAGCCCGACGGCCAGGGCCACGACCTGCTTACTGATGCTCAATGGATTCTTCCTCCTGGGATGACCAGGAAGAGACGCGGCCCTGCCCGGGACCCATGGAGGGTTCCCGGGCAGGGCGCAACAGCTTGAGTGATGACCGAACTTCCTACCCAGAATGACCTGGGCGAGGTTCAGAGGGTCTGCGGTCTGTCCCGCACTCTCAGCGCTGTGGCGCTCCCCTGTCGGAATATGAAGATGTGTATGTACGGCATAAGCCTACCGCTCGGTGGCAGCCAGCTGCCCGCACGCCCCGTCGATCTCCTGCCCGCGGGTGTCCCGGACCGTGACGGGCACCCCGTGCGCGGCGATGGCCTCGACGAACGCCTTCTCGTCCTCGGGCCGCGAAGCGGTCCACTTGGACCCCGGAGTCGGGTTCAGCGGAATCAGGTTGACGTGCACGGGCTTGCCCCTGAGTAGCCGCCCGAGCCGGTCACCGCGCCAGGCCTGGTCGTTGATGTCCCGGATCAGCGCGTACTCGATGGACAGCCGACGCCCCGACCTGGCCGCGTACTCCCACCCTGCGTCCAGGACCTCGCGCACCTTCCACCGGGTGTTGACGGGCACGAGGGTGTCGCGCAGCTCGTCGTCGGGCGCGTGCAGGGAGATGGCGAGCCGGCACTTGAAGCCCTCGTCGGAGAACCGGTGAATGGCCGGCACCAGCCCGACGGTCGAGACGGTGATCCCACGCTGCGACAGCCCGACGCCGTCCGGCTCGGGGTCGGTCAGCGCACGGATGGCACCGACGACACGCTTGTAGTTGGCGAGGGGCTCACCCATACCCATGAACACGATGTTGGAGAGCCGCGCGGGCCCACCGGGAATCTCCCCGTCCCGCAGCGCGCGCATGCCGTCGACAATCTGGTGCACGATCTCGGCGGTGGACAGGTTCCGGTCGAGCCCGGCCTGCCCGGTCGCACAGAACGGGCAGTTCATCCCGCACCCCGCCTGCGAACTGATGCACATGGTCACCCGGTCCGGGTACCGCATGAGCACCGACTCGACGAGCGTCCCGTCGACCATCCGCCACAGCGTCTTGCGGGTGGTGTCCTGGTCGGTCGACAGATGACGCACGACCGTCATCAGCTCCGGAAGCAGCGCCTCCTGGAGCTTTCCGCGCGAAGCGGCCGGGATGTCCGTCCACTCGGCCGGATCGTGCGCGAACCGCGCGAAGTAGTGCTGCGAGAGCTGCTTGGCACGAAACGGCTTCTCACCGATCGCAGCAACGGCCTCTTTACGCTCGGCGGGCGTGAGATCGGCAAGATGCCGCGGCGGCTTCTGGGCTCCGCGCGGGGCGACGAATGTGAGTTCTCCGGGCTTAGGCATGGCTGTACCAGTGTCGCAGACATCCGGACAGCCCCTCGCCGCCCTGTGGGCAACGTCCAGCGCACCCACAAAAGGCCAGGTCATCAGGGGATTCCGACCTACTCACCGCGGCGCCGCAGCCATCACCCCCCGCAGCTGCGCCACCTCCCGCTCCAGCTCGCGGTAGTGGTCGCTGACCTTGCGCCGGGCCGTCGGTGTGACGCGGCCCCCGTCCAGTTCGGTCAGCCGGTCGTTCAGGGCGGTGAGGCCCGCCTGCCAGCCGTGCCAGTCGTCGGCGCCCTGGGCACAGGCAAGTTCGTCCTGGGCGGCACGCATGGCCGCGTGGACTCCCTGACGCAGCGGGACCAGATCCGCGCGCAGCCGTTCGGTGCGCTGGCGGAGATAGGCGAGGGACTCTCCGACTCCGGCGAACGTCTCCCCCAGCTCGGTCATCGACCTGACCTGCTCCGCGAGCGCCTCCAGCCAGGGCAGGGCCACCTCGACGCCGTGCTCGGCCGCCTCGACCGTGGCGGTACGGACCTCGTCGTAGTGCTGGGACACGCCGTCCAGGTCGGCGAAGACGCTCACCGCGCCGGTCGTCTGCTCGCGGATGGTGTGCGAGGGCAGGCCGTCGCCCTGGTCAAGCATCGCTTCGATCCGCGCCAGCTCGCCCCGCACCGCCCGGCGCAGCTCCAGCAGGGCCTGATGGGCCGTGTCGGCCGCTTCGACAGGCCCCTCGACAGCTGCCAGCCCCTCGGCCTGCCGCTGGCGTCTGGTCCGACTACGCCCCCACATGCACGCCACCTCTTCCGGACACCTCGACCGCGCTGAAGTCGATCTTAGGTTCGAAAGGAGTGGTTTCGGCCCGACGTGGGCGTTTCACAGGAAACCCGGACCGTACTGGAACATTCCGACCGACCTCAGCCCACGAAGGCCACGAACAGCAACCACACGACAGGAGCCGTGGGAAGGAGCGAATCCAGCCGGTCCATGATTCCGCCATGGCCCGGCAGCAGGGTGCCCATGTCCTTGATGCCCAGGTCGCGCTTGATCATGGACTCGCCGAGGTCGCCGAGTGTGGCGCTGGCCGCGACCGCGAGGCCCAGCAGCAGGCCCTGCCACCAGGTGCCGTCGTCGATCACGAACTCCATCAGCAGCGCACCCGCCACCATCGCGAACGTGATCGCACCGAACAGGCCCTCGCGGGTCTTGCCGGGGCTGATGCGCGGAGCGAGCTTGTGTTTGCCGAAACGCCAGCCGATCGCGTACGCGCCGGTGTCGCTGACAACGGTCAGGAGCAGGAACGTCATGACGCGCCGCGCGCCGTCGTCGGCGGTCAGCATCATCGCGACGAACGTGGCCAGGAAGGGAACGTAGAAGGCTGCGAAGACGGCTGCCGTGACGTCCTTGAGGTAGCCCTCCGGAGGTTCCGTCATACGCCAGACCAGGACCGCGAGCGCGGTGAGCGCCATCGCGACCCACGCGCCCTCGGCACCCCGGACGTATCCGGAGACGACCATCGCGGCCCCGCCGAGCGCGAGCGGCACCAGCGGTGCCTTGATGCCCTTGCGCTCCTGGAGCCGGGACGTCAGCTCCCACAGGCCCACCACGACGGCGACAGCTATCACGCCGACGAAGACGGCCTTGACGACGAACAGCGACGCGATGACGACCGCACCGAGCCCGACGCCGACCCCTATGGCCGCGCCCAGGTCCCGGCCCGCGTTCTTCTTCTGCGGGACGGGGGCGGGCTGCGGGGTGTCGTCGGGCGTGGGCATGGAATCCGGCTTCTGCGGTACCGCCCCGTAGGGCTGTGCCTGCGGCGTCTCGTCGCGGAACAGGGGGCCGCCCGGCCGAGCGGCCCCCTGGTCGTCATCCTGGTTTCCGCCATGTGCGGGTACGTCGGGCACGATGGGCATGGGGCGAGTCTGCTGCGCGTGGTGCGCATCGTACGCGGGACCCGCCGGGGCAGCCCCTCCGTCGGACGGCCCCCAGTACCCGGCGTGGGGCGGCGCCCCCCAGGAAGAGTCGTTCATCAGACTTCGAGAAGCTCCGCTTCCTTGTGCTTGAGAAGCTCGTCCACCTGCGTGACGTACTTCGCGGTGGTGTCGTCGAGCTCCTTCTCCGCGCGGCGGCCCTCGTCCTCGCCGACCTCGCCGTCCTTGACGAACTTGTCGATGGCGTCCTTGGCCTTGCGGCGGATGGCCCGGATCGAGATCTTGGAGTCCTCGGCCTTGGTACGGGCCACCTTGATGTAGTCCTTGCGGCGCTCCTGGGTGAGCTCGGGGAACACCACGCGAATGATGTTTCCATCGTTGCTCGGGTTGACGCCGAGGTCGGAGTCGCGGATCGCCTGCTCGATGTTGCGCAGCGCGCTCTTGTCGAACGGGGTCACCACGGCCATGCGCGGTTCGGGCACGGAGAACGAGGCCAGCTGGTTGATCGGCGTCAGTGCGCCGTAGTAGTCGGCCACGATCTTGTTGAACATCGCCGGGTGCGCACGGCCGGTGCGGATCGCGGCGAAGTCCTCCTTGGCGACCACGACGGCCTTCTCCATCTTCTCCTCGGCCTCGAGGAGGGTCTCTTCGATCACCACTTGCTCCTGCGTGTCTTGAGTAGGCCCGGCTGCTGTTCTCGGTCAGGGTCGGCGGCCGGCTGCGTCGCGTCTCTTCCTGCACGGTTCCCGACCGGCAGGACATTGTCCATCCCCCGCTCAGGGTCCGTCCCCGGGCAGGGCTGATCCCCGGTCAGTCCCGGCTGCTCTGTTCACCGACGAGTGTGCCGATCTTCTCACCCTTGACGGCCCGCGCGATATTGCCCTCGGTCAGAAGCTCGAAGACAAGGATCGGCAGCTTGTTGTCGCGGCACAGCGTGATCGCGGTCATGTCTGCGACCTTGAGGTCCCGGGTGATGACCTCGCCGTAACCGAGCGAGTCGAACTTGACGGCCTCGGGGTTGGCCTTCGGGTCGGAGTCGTAGACCCCGTCCACGCCGTTCTTGCCCATCAGCAGCGCCTCGGCGTCGATCTCCAGGGCGCGCTGTGCGGCGGTCGTGTCGGTGGAGAAGTACGGCATGCCCATACCGGCACCGAAGATGACCACGCGGCCCTTCTCCAGGTGCCGTACGGCACGCAGCGGAATGTACGGCTCGGCGACCTGGCCCATGGTGATGGCGGTCTGGACCCGGCTGTCGATGCCCTCCTTCTCCAGGAAGTCCTGGAGAGCGAGGCAGTTCATGACGGTGCCGAGCATGCCCATGTAGTCCGAGCGGGCCCGGTCCATGCCGCGCTGCTGGAGCTCCGCGCCGCGAAAGAAGTTGCCGCCGCCGATGACGACGGCGATCTGGGATCCGTCGCGTACGACGGCCGCGATCTCGCGGGCAATCTTGTGCACCACGTCGGGGTCGACGCCCAGGCCCCCGCCACCGGAGAAGGCTTCTCCGGACAGCTTCAGCATGTACCGGCCGCGCACTTTGCCGTCGTCGCTCTTCTGGGCCTTGGTGGTCATGGAGATCTCGCCTCTTCACGTGTCACACATACGAAGAAGGCCATTGCCGGTGGGGTGTCGATCGCATCCCGTGCTCGGCAATGGCCTCCTCGTCAGATCTGCTGTCGTCCGCCACGCGCGCGTGCGTGACGGCGTACGCGCGCGACTGCCGTCGACCCTATAGGTATGCCTGCGCGGGCCGCGCGTCGATCGCGGTACGGACTCAGATGCCGACCTTGATGCGCGTGAAGCGCTTCAGGGTGACACCGGCCTCGTCCAGGATCTTCTGGACGGACTTCTTGTTGTCCAGCGCGTACGGCTGGCCGAGCAGCGTGGCGTCCTTGAAGAAGCCGTTGACGCGACCCTCGACGATCTTCGGCAGGGCAGCCTCGGGCTTGCCCTCGGCGCGGGTGGTCTCCTCGGCGACGCGGCGCTCGGTCTCGACGACCTCGGCCGGCACGTCCTCCTTGGAGAGGTACTTCGGCGCGAAGGCGGCGATGTGCTGGGCGATGCCCTTGGCGACGTCGGCGTTGGGCTTGTCCAGCTCGACGAGGACACCGATCTGCGGGGGCAGGTCGGGCATCGTGCGGTGCATGTACGCCAGCACGAAACCGTCCGCGAACTGCGCGAAGCGGTCCAGGACGATCTTCTCGCCCAGGTTGGCGTTGGCCTCGTCGACGAACGCCTGGACCGTCTTGCCGGGCTCGATCTCGGAGGCCAGCAGGGCCTCCAGGTCGGCCGGGGAGGTCTTGGCGACGTGCTCGGCGAGCGCGTTGGCGGCGGCCTGGAACTTCTCGCCCTTGGCGACGAAGTCCGTCTCGCACTTCAGCTCGACGAGGACACCGGAGGTGTTGTCGTCGGCGATGATCGAGACGACCGCGCCGTTCTCGGCGGAACGGCCCTCGCGCTTGGCGACGCCCTTCTGGCCCTTGATGCGCAGGGCCTCTACGGCCTTGTCGACATCGCCCTCGGCCTCGTCCAGCGCCTTCTTACAGTCCATCATGCCGGCGCCGGTGAGCTCACGGAGCTTCTTGACGTCAGCGGCGGTGTAGTTCGCCATGATTCTCGGAGTCTCTCTCGAAGTCTGAAAGATCTACGGATCGAACGGCGGGGGCCCGATGGAGGTGCCCCCGCCGTCGACAACCCGAAGGGGTGAGGGTCAGGCCTGCTCGGCAGCTTCAGCCGGGGCCTCGGCGGCCGGAGCCTCAGCGGCGGGGGCCTCAGCGGCGGCCTCGGCCTCGGCCGGAGCCTCGGCGGGGGCCTCGACAGGGGCCTCGGCTGCAGCGGCCTCGGCGGCGGGCGCCTCGGCGTCGTCGGCCTTCTTCTCGCCCTCGAGCAGGTCACGCTCCCACTCGGCGAGGGGCTCGGCGACGGCCTTCTCGCCCTTGTCACCGGTGTTGACGCCGGAACGGGACATGAGGCCTTCGGCGACGGCGTCGGCGATCACGCGGGTGAGCAGGGTGACGGAGCGGATCGCGTCGTCGTTGCCCGGGATCTTGTAGTCGACCTCGTCGGGGTCGCAGTTGGTGTCGAGGATCGCGACGACCGGAATGTTGAGCTTCCGGGCCTCACCAACGGCGATGTGCTCCTTCTTGGTGTCCACGATCCAGACGGCGCTGGGCACCTTGGACATCTCGCGGATACCACCGAGGGTCTTCTCCAGCTTGGCCTTCTCGCGCGAGAGCACGAGAAGCTCCTTCTTGGTCAGACCGGACGCGGCGACGTCCTCGAAGTCGATCTGCTCAAGCTCCTTGAGGCGCTGCAGACGCTTGTAGACGGTCGAGAAGTTGGTGAGCATGCCGCCCAGCCAGCGCTGGTTGACGTAGGGCATGCCGACGCGGGTCGCCTGCTCGGCGATCGCCTCCTGCGCCTGCTTCTTCGTACCGACGAACATGACCGTGCCGCCGTGGGCGACGGTCTCCTTGACGAACTCGTAGGCGCGGTCGATGTACGACAGCGACTGGAGCAGGTCGATGATGTAGATGCCGTTGCGCTCCGTGAAGATGAAGCGCTTCATCTTCGGGTTCCAACGACGGGTCTGGTGACCGAAGTGGACGCCGCTTTCCAGCAGCTCCCGCATCGTGACGACGGCCATGGCCGTTCTCCTTGTGTTTCTCGGTTGTGCCGCGGGTACCGGCCGGCACCCGCGCCTGACGCCCGATTGCGCCTTGCCGCGAGGGACCGAGAGGCGCTGACACCGACCCTGTACGGGCCTGGTGTCGGGGCGTGCGAAGTCGACCCGGTGACCCGGATCGCCATAGGAAGTGTACGGGACCCGCGAGGCCCCGGGTGACGCCGATATCCACAACCGGTCAGTACTCCACAGGCCCGCCCAGACCCCTCCGAAACACGCCAGTCTCGCCTCATGCGAGCGAAACGAGGAGTGAGTTTGGTCCTGGGGCTGCTACTGACACTGACGGCGTCAACGGCGCAGGGGGCCGGAACAGCCCCGCCGACGAATCCACCCACGCCGGACGCCCCTCCCCCGCCCACGGTCGCCCGCACGTGGCCCGTGGGAGCCCGTCCCCTGGTCCTGCGGGCCTGGGAACCGCCCCCGACGCCCTACGCCAGGGGCCACCGAGGGGTGGACCTGACGGCAGCCGCCGGCGCCCCGGTCCGGGCGGCGGCACCGGGCCGGGTGCACTTCGCGGGCCGGGTCGCGGGACGGGGAGTCGTCTCTGTTGAACTCTCGGGCACCGGCTCGCCACCCCTGCGAACAACATACGAACCGGTGACACCCGCGGTGGAGCAGGGCACGGAGGTGGCAGCGGGCGAGGTGGTGGGCACGGTGGAGGTCGGCCGCGGGCACTGCGCGGTGACGTGCGTGCACTGGGGCCTGCTGAGGGGCGACACGTACCTCGACCCCCTGACGCTCCTACCCCCATGGCTCCTGCACAGGGGCCCGTCCCGCCTGCTGCCGGTGGCGGGCGTACCGCTGCCGGCAGCCTGTGGGCGTGCGTGCCGCCAGGGGCGGCGCCCGTCCCGCGGAGGGCGGCACCCCGCGAGGGCGGGGAAAGCGAAACCCCTGGACGCCCGCACCACCTCGCGGAGCCGATTCAGCCCCGCACCCCTCGCAACGCCATCACCACAGCCGCATCCGTGATCACCGCGGGATCCTCGGCAACCCCGAACTCGATCCGCCGCACAGCCGCATCGACGATCCCCTGCAACAACATCGCGGCCATCCGCGGCTGCGCATGCCCAATGTCCCGCAACGCCTCGACCACCATCGCGACGAGGCCCCCGTGCGCCGCCCGGATCTTCTCCCTGGCCCCCGCGTCCAGCTCACTCGCCGAGATCGCCACCACGGCCCGGTGCCGCCTATCACCCACCAGGGCGAGCTGTCGGCGCACATACGCCTCGACCTTGTCCGCGGGCTCCTCCGCCGCGGCCATCGCCGCCTCGACCTCGGCCGCCCAGAGCGGGAAGTCGACCTCGCACAGTTCCTCGACGACAGCCGCCCGGGAGCGGAAGTACTCATAGACGGAGGACCGCGCCAGGCCCGTCCGCTCGGCCAGGGCCGGGAAGGTCAGCGCCTCCGTCCCGCCCTCGGACAGCAGGGACCTCGCAGCGTCCAACAGGGCGGCTCGCTGCATCGACCGGTGCTCGGCCACGGAGGCCGCTCGAATCCTTGGCACGTCAACCACTGTACGGACGGACCGCCCCGGAGGGGAGACACTCGGGTCACCCAGGCAGACCGGACAGACCGGGTCAGCGACCGAAGCTCGCCAGCTTGGCGCGCAGTTGCAGGACCGACTTGGTGTGGATCTGGCTGACCCGGCTCTCGGTCACACCCAGCACATTGCCGATCTCGGCGAGGGTGAGCCCCTCGTAGTAGTACAGCGTCACCACGGTCTTCTCCCGGTCGGGCAGCGTGTTGATCGCCCGCGCCAGGAACCGCCGCAGCTCCCGGCCCTCGGCCACCTCGACCGGGTTGTCGGCGGCGGTGTCCTCCAGCGTGTCCATGAGACTCAGCCGGTTCCCGCCCTCGCCCCCCGCATGCAGCAGTTCCTCCAGCGCCACCACGTTCGCCAAGGACAACTGGCTGAACACGGCGTGGAGTTCGTCCACGGCGATGCCCATCTCGGCGGCCACCTCGCCTTCCGACGGCGTCCGCCGCAGCCGCGCCTCCAGCGTCGCGTACGCCCGCTCCACGTTGCGCGCCTTCTGCCGCACCGACCGCGGAATCCAGTCCAGCGCCCGCAGTTCGTCGATCATCGCGCCCCGGATGCGCGTGATCGCGTACGTCTCGAACTTGATCTCCCGCTCGATGTCGAACTTCTCGATCGCGTCGATCAGCCCGAACACCCCGGAGGAGACGAAGTCCGCCTGCTCGACATTGGGCGGCAACCCGACACTCACCCGGCCGGCGACGTACTTCACGAGCGGCGAGTAGTGCAGGATCAGCTGCTCGCGCAGCCGCTCGTCGCCCGTCGTCTTGTACGAGCGCCACAGCTCGTCGACCGTCGAGGGAGCGGGCGGGCGCACGTTACCGCCGTCGCGGGCTGCCGGTGGGGCCGCCGCCCGGTCGGAACCGGAGGTGTGCTGGGGCATACGTCGCCTTGTGCCGTTCTGCCGTGAACCGGTGGTGTCTGGATGAGTGCCCGGCTGGGCCGTCGGTCTGATGCGGTCTGTTGTCGAATTGCACGTCTGGTCGAATTGCCTCTCCGACAGCCGGTCTGCGCCGGAATTCACGTGAGCGTAGCGTGACTGGGGTGTCGCAGTGTGCGAGGCCGGAGGGACGGAGTGTGCGCAGATACGTTCCGCTGGACGCCCTCCGGGGTCACTCCCGTTGCCCTGTGTGACCATCGGAGCGGTCCAACTGCGGGAATTCCCAAGGCTGTCGGGCATCCCCCGGACGGCCGAACACGTTCGGTCAGCACCGTTCGCGGCCGGAACGGACGGAGAACATCGCCTGGCGTGTCAACTTCCAGCCGTCGTCGTGTCGTTCGACGTAACCAAGTGATCGGAGCTCGTACAGTCTGGCGACCGCGTCGTCCCTCGCCGTCGAAGCGCCCCGCGCGATGTCGTCCACCGTCGCCGTCCCGCGCGCGGGCAGCGCGGCCAGGACGCGTTCCGCCGCCGGTTCCAGCAGGTCGCGCGGGAGGACCGGTCCGCGCCGGTCCGGTGCCAGTTCGCCCATGTCCCCGACCAGCTCGGCGACTTCCGCGGCGTCCGTGACCAGCGTCGCGTCCCCGCGCAACAGTTCGTGCACACCCGCCGAGAGCCCGCTGGTTGCGGGCCCCGGCACGCCCATCGTGAACCGCCCCAGCCGCTGCGCCGCCCGCGCCGTGACGAGTGAGCCGCTCCGGTACGCCGCCTCGACGACCACGGTCCCCCGGGTGAGAGCCGCGATCACCCGGTTCCGCTGCACGAACCGGCTCGGTGTCGGGTGGTCACCGGGCGGCAACTCGCCCACCACCAGACCCTGTTCGGCGATTCTGGTGATCAACTGGGTGTGCCCGCGCGGGTAGGGCCGGTCGACCCCGCAGGCGAGTACGGCGACGGTGGCCCCGCCCGCCCCGAGCGCGCCCCGGTGCGCGGCCCCGTCGACCCCATAGGCGCCGCCCGACACCACCACCCACCCGCGCTCCGCGAGCCCGGCGGCGAGCGTGGCCGCCATGTGGGCGCCGTACTCGGTGCAGGCCCGGGCTCCCACCACGGCGACGGACCGCAACGCCCACATCCTCAGGCTGGGCCGCCCCCGCACCCACAGTCCCGTGGGACGCGCGTCACCGAGGTCGTCGAGCTGGGCCGGCCACTCCGGCCTGCCGGGCCACACGAACCGCACCCCCGCCTCCCGCGCGACGGCGAGATCCCGCTCGGGCTCGGCCTGTGCCGCCCGCGCGCACAGCCCCGCCCACCGGGTGCCGGTGACCCCGGTCGGCATGGGCCCGCCGTCCCGCAGCCGCCGTACCACCTCCACGGCCCCGCGCTCCCGGACCCACCGCCCGGCGACCTCGTCCCCGGGCTCGACGACCCGGGTGAGGAAGACCCTGGCGAGCCCTTCCGCACCCACCCGACCGCCCCGCTCCGCACTCGGCTCGGCGCCGGTCCCCTCTCCGGCCGCGTCCTCCGTCACCTCAGCGCCCCGATCGCCATCGGCACCCCTCGCGGCACCCCCGTGCGCAGTTGCAGCGCCAGGGCGACGTCCGTCACGTCGGGCCGGTCGTGGCCGACGAGGTCGGCGACGGTCCAGGCGACCCGCAGGACGCGGTCGATTCCGCGCGCGGTGAGCGAGCCCCGCTCCAGGTTCCGTTCGGCCTCCTCCATCGCGCCGGGCATGGCATGCCAGCGGCTGCGCAGCTCACGTCCCGGCACCTCGCTGTTGGTCCGCCACGGGGTCCCCACGAGCCGCCTCGCCGACCGTTCCCGGGCCGTCCGCACCCGCTCGGCGACCGTCGCCGTGGACTCTCCCCGCGCCCCGCGCTCGACGAGTTGCGAGCGGGTGACCCGGTCCACCTCGACCCGCAGGTCGACCCGGTCGAGCAGGGGCCCGGAAAGCCGGGCCTGGTAGCGCCGGATCACTGAGGGCGGGCACTCGCAGAGGGTGTCCCGCTGCGAGAAGCGCCCGCACGGGCAGGGATTGGCCGCCAGAATCATCAGGAACCTGGCGGGGAACCGCACGACCCCCGCGCTCCGCGCGATCACCACGTGCCCGGCCTCCAGGGGCTGGCGCAGCGCGTCCAGTGCCTGGCTGCCGAACTCCGGGGTCTCGTCGAGAAAAAGTACTCCCCGGTGAGCCAACGACACGGCCCCGGGCCGCGCGACGCCCTGTCCGCCGCCGACGAGCGCCTGCATGGTGGCCGAGTGGTGCGGGGCACAGTAGGGCGCCGCGTCGATCAGGGGCTTGCCCGGTGGCAGCAGACCCGCGACCGAGTGCACGGCGGTGACCTCCAGCGAGTCCTCCCGGGTGAGCCGGGGAAGGACGGCGGGCAGCCGCTCGGCGAGCATCGTCTTGCCGGCCCCCGGTGGGCCTTCCAGGAACACGTGGTGACCGCCGGCCGCGGCCACCTCCATCGCGGTGCGCGCCGAGTACTGGCCCACGACGTCGGCCAGGTCGTGACCGTTGTCGTACTGCGCGGCGCCCATGCTGTGCATGCCCGTGGCCGCCCCGGTGCCCGGCATCCGCAGGCCCGCCATGAGCGGGTCCGGGCGGCCGTGCTCGTCCGGTTCCTCCTCGGGCACGGGCTCGTCCGCGAGGACGGCGATCAGCTGCCGCAGACTGCGCACACCGAGCACCGACACCCCGGGCACCAGCGCGGCCTCGGCGGCGGCGCACTCCGGCACGACCACCTGTTCGTAGCCCGAGTCGGCCGCGGCCAGCACCGCCGGCAGGATGCCCCGGACGGGCCGCACCCTGCCGTCGAGGCCCAGCTCACCGATCATCACGATGTCGGCGAGGACCCGGGGATCGATCCGCTCCGAGGCCCCCAGTACCGCCGCCGCGACGGCGAGGGCAATAGTCAGAGTGAGACGCTCTTAACGCAAGCAGCCCCGCCCGGTGGTGAGACACCGGAACAGGGCCTGACCGGATCAACCTGACCTAACCAGGAGTCCAGCTGTGTTTCAGCTTCTCATGAGCCCCCGCGCCGTACGCAACATGCGCGGCCTGATCGGAACCGTCTCCGACGCCGTCCGCTCCGTCGTCGCCCCCGCGACGCTCGTCGAGCAGACCAAGGCGCCCGCGGTCGTCGAGGCCCCGGACCCGGCCGGCCTCTTCACCGCCGACGAACTCCCCCAGCTGGCCGACATCGAGACGGCCGCCGCCTCATACGACCAGGCCGCCGACCAGGCCCGCGCCGCCGACCGCGCCAAGCGCAAGTCGAAGAAGCTCCTCGACCGCCTGCCCGCCGGCCAGTACGGCCAGTGGCTCGTACGCCGTGTCGCCTCCAACCGACAGACCGTCGACCTCGACAAGGTCCGCGCCATCTTCAAGGCCCACGGACTCGGCGACGTCCCGATGCGCGACAACGCCCCGAGCCTGCGCGTCGAGCGCATCGAGGCCGCCCCGGCCGCCGAAGACACCGCGGTCCTCGTCGCCGCCTGACACCCCGCAGTCGCACCGTCCGGGGCAGGACTTCAGGCCTCCCCGGACCGGCGCACCACCTCGCAACACCACCGGCGTGCGCTCGCCCAACCGGAGCAATCCACGCCACCAGACACCCGCGTCACAACCAGCCACAGATCACCACCGGAAGGAAGACACCGCCGTGTCCCACACCGACCAGATCCAGGCCCCCACCACCAACACCACCGGCTTGATGGCCACGCCCTGCATGCTGACGAGCCAGGACCGCAAGGCCCGCGTCACCTTCTCCGCCGACGGCGCCCGCGAGCACACCGAGCCCGCCGCCTGCACCGCCTACAACTGGTGCACCGAGACCGGCCCGCACTACGACCACGCCAGCGCCGAAGCCACCATCACCGACACCCGCGGTGAGGAAGTCATCGACGCGCACCTCCTCTTCAACTCCGGCAGCAGCCCGATCATCGGCATCAGCGGCTCCGACTTCACCCCCGACCAGGCC
Source organism: Streptomyces sp. ADMS (assembly GCF_033441795.1). Classification (NCBI taxonomy): domain Bacteria; kingdom Bacillati; phylum Actinomycetota; class Actinomycetes; order Kitasatosporales; family Streptomycetaceae; genus Streptomyces; species Streptomyces sp. ADMS. The sequence goes on from NZ_JAVFVX010000005.1 coordinate 78,751, forward strand.
CGCGTGAAGGCGGCCGAACTGCGCCGCCTGGCCGACACCGTCGACGCACTCGCGGCAAAGGCACAGTTCGCCGCCAACCCGAACCGCACCTGGACGTACACCCGCCAGGGTGACCGCGCCATCGTGTCCGTCACCTGCCCATCGTGGTGCGAGAGCGACCACCGCACGGACCAGTACCTCACCACAGCCCCCGAGGACATCCACCACGAGGCGTACGGCCGTGAGGTGACGGTGAAGGCCAACGAAACCGGCACGTACGAGGACCGGCGGATCCTCAGCGCGAAGCTCACCGTCGCCCCGGATTCCGACGAGGCCCAGTGCCGCGCCCCGCACGTACAGGCGGAGATCGTCGACGACGTGTGGTCGCGTCCGATGGGCCCGGACGAACTGGGCGCCTTCATCGGCGCCGTCGCCGGACAGCTGGACGAGCTGCGGGCCCTGCACACGCGGCTCGTGGCCATCCGCGCCGAGAACACCGCCGCCGCGGCGTAACACCCCAAGACGGCCAGGGGCCGGCGACCCTACCGCCGCCCCTGGCCTTGGCCCGACACCCCTGCACAGACAGGAGATCAGACCCGTGAAGAAGCTACCCGAGACGGCCGCACCCGCCCGCCGTCTGGTCGCCGCCGGAGTCATCCGCCGCCAGGACGGCCGCACCCTCACCGTGCGCGTCACCCAGGCCGGCGTCACCGGCAGCATCCGCGGAACGAGGGCCGGCCGATGAGCGAGCAGACCTTGCCCGAGCCCGTCCGCGACCTCCTTGCCGCCGTCCTCGAAGCCCTCGACATCCCCAGCCCGGCCACCGTCGGCGACACCGAAGCGCATCACGCACTCCTCGCCGACCGGGCCATGGACGCCGTCGTAGCCCTCCAGGGCGTCCTCCACTGCGGCGACCACACCGAATGGGCCGCCACCTACCTGCGGGCCCGTCTCGCCGAGAATCCCGCCACCGGATACCGCGCCTGGGGTGAGGGCCAGTGAACGCCCTGACCCGCGACCGCTGGTGGTACCTGACCGAGCCGGACGAGCAACTGCTCGCCACCCTCGGCGTGAAAGTCTTCACCGCCCCGCCGCCCACCGACTGGCCTACGGACCGCGAGTTCATGGCCGGGATCTCGTGCAACCCGTCCGGCGGCATCTCCCACATCGAAGCGGCCCCGGACCTGGCCGGCCTGGAACGGGAGTACATCGTCCGCGGCCTGCTCGCCAAATGGCACGGCGCCGACACCGCCGACTGGCCCGTCACCGTGACGTGGACCGGGAGGCGTGCGTGATGACCGAGCCCCGCATGATCACACTGCCCACCGCCGACCACGGCCCGGTCACCCTCGACGAGCCCGCCTGGTGCATCGGCCACCCCAACCACAGGCCCGACGACCGCCGCGCCGACATCCTCCACACCGGCCCCGACGTCGCCCTCGTCTTCCAGGGCCGCGACATCGGGGACGCCAGCCTCGTCGAGTCGCCGTACGCCGAACTCCCCGGAGGCGCCCTCGGCGTGTCCGTGAGCCTCCTCGGCCGCACCCTCGACCCGGTCCATCTGTACGGCTTCGCCGCCAGCCTCGACACCTACGCGGACCGGCTGCGCGACCTCGCCGACCAGCTGACCGCGCTCCTCGCCGGAGGTGGCCAGTGAACGCCGTCACCTGGTGCGACTGGTGCAAGCAGGGCAAGGACGAAGACCCCATCAAGCCCCAGGACGGCGAGTGATGACGGTGACCACCTCCATGACCGACGCCGAACGCGCCGAACTCTCCCGCAAGGTCGCCGAGGCCAACCGCCGGTCCGAGGAGCGGCCCCGATGAGCTACCGCCCGATCCGCCGGCCGACCGAGCACGCCGCCATCCGCGCGGCGTGCCGCTCCCCCCGGTCCCTTCCGCCCGTCCCCGCCTTGATGGCCGCGCTCCTCGTCGCACACGAGCGCCGCGACCGCGAAGGCGTCCAACTCGCCGCGCACCTCGTCGTACGCGCCGCAGCCCCGGAGGTCTGCGAGACATGAAGCACGACTACTTGAAGTGGGGCGCCCTCGTCGCCGCCCTGGTCGCCACCGCGTCCGCCGAGTACGAGCTGGCGCGCGCGGTCGGCTTCAACCAGTACGTGGCCGCCGCCGTCCCCGCCGCCCTCGACCTGTACACCGTCCGCGCCCTCCGCGCCCACAAGGAGGTGCTCGCCGCGGTCGCCGCGATGATCGGCGTCAACGCCGCCAGCCACCTCGTCACGACCGGCCTGCTGCCGGTGAACGTCTGGCTGGTCGTCGCGGTCGCCGCGATCGCGCCGCTCGTGCTGTGGCGGGTGCACTCCCTCGGCGCCGGCCCCGAGGAGTCGTCCGACCGTAGCGATATCGCCACGGTTGCCGTCCCCGAGGTGACCGCTCCGGTGACCGTGGAGCGCGCCGACGGTGACCAGCCGCGCGCCCTCCCCGAGTCGCACGGGGTGGTGCCCGCCGGGGTGCGGCTGCTGTCGATCGTGGCACGCCCCGCCCCCGCCCCGGAGCCGTCCCCGTACCGGTGGGACCACATCCGCGGGCGCCTGGTCGACGACCAGGAACAGACCCTGTTCGAGGTGCCGGATCTGGTCACCACGTCCTCGGACGAGCGGTCACCCGACCCTGACTCCGAGGAGAACGTGACACGTTCTCCTGTCGCCGAGCCGGTCGGCGCGGTGACCACTTCAGTAGGTGCCGACACCCCCCGCCAGGTGGTCACCGAGGTCATCACGCTCACCCCGTCCGAGCTGCGGCGCAGGGCCTCCAAGCTGAACCGCGAACTGGTCACCTCGACGAACCGGACGGTGACCATTGATCAGCTCCGTGCCGAGTTCGGGCTCACCCGCCGGGAGGCCGCCGAGCTGCGGCGCCTGGTGGTCACCCCGGAAGGTGGCGAGCGGTCATGAAGCACCTGCTCCTCGGTGCCGTCCTCGTCGAGCCGGTCACCGTGGCGTTCATCGCCGGTGCCGCCGCCCGCCCGTACGTACGCCGGCCGGGGAGGTGGACGGCATGAGCGAGCCCGTACAGCGGCAGCAGATCGGCTACGACCTGGCGGGCAGCCCCATGTACGCGGCGCCCGTCCAGTACGGCCCGGCAACCGTTGCTCAGCAGGCAACGGTGCCGCTGCCCCCCATCAAGGTCCACCCCTGGGGCGCCTATCTGGCGGGCGGATGCCTCGGCCTGCTCGCCCTCACGGTCGTCGTCGTCCTGGTCGCGTTCCTCGTGTTCGGGTTCGCGATCCTCGCCGCCGTCCTCGCCGTGGTCGTCGTCGCCCTCGTGATCTGCCTCTTGATCCTGCGCGACGTCTGGCGCAGCAGCCGCAAGAGCTGACGGCCCTTCCGTCCTCCGTCGACCGCTGGTCACCTCGACCACCGGTGGCGGGGGCGCGGTGGGACCGGACAGTCCGGCCCACAACCAGGAGGAACCCGTGACCCGAGACCAGGCCCTCACCGAGGCCCGCCACGCCGTCGGCAGGGCGAAGGAACTCGCCACGTATGCCGAGAGCGCCGCCCACAGCTTCGACAACCGGGCCAAGGCGCCCACCTTCGCCGCGGCCGGCGCCCTGTGGGCCGACGTCGCCCGCTCCTACGCCACCCTCGCCCAGGCCATGCCCGAGACGGAGACCACCAATGTCTGAGCCGCGACTGACCTGGGGCGAGAAGCTCGCCATCGCCCGCCTGGAAGCCCTCGGCGCCAAACGCGCCTTCGCCCTCGGCGACGACCAGCCCGACATCGTGCGGAAGGTCCAGCGCATCCGCGACCGCGCCGCCAAGCGCGAGGCCAACGACAAGAAGTAACCAACCCGGGGACGGCCCAACTGTCCAGGCCACGGCCGTCCCCGGGCCCTCCGTACCCCAGAACAACGAGGCAGGAAGAGCCCAGCATGAGCAACGTCATCCGGCTCCACAAGGAAGACCCGCAGGACACGCCCGCACCGGCCGGGACTGACACCGCGTCCGACACCCTCACTGAGACGATCATCGACGTCATCGCGGACGCCGAACCCCGCCCCGTCGACCCGCCCGACCAGGGCGCCCCCGAGGGCACGTGGATCGCCGAGCGTCAGGCCTACCTCGCCGAAGCCCCGCCCGTCGTGCCTCCGGCCCTGCGCCGCTGGGACGTGTTCAAGGACACCGTCCGCTGGACCGCCTCGTACTACGCGCACGTGAGTGGCTTCCACTCACTCCGCGCGCCCGTCTACCTCGCCCGCCTCCTGCTGCGCTCCCCGCGCGGCACCGGCCGGCTCATCGTCCGCTGGGGCAAGTGGGTCGCCGACACCGAGGCCCGCCCTGTCGAAGCCAAGGCCGCCGCCTCGGCGGACATCGAGGCGTGGCTGTCCCTGTCCCGAGAGAAGTCCCGCCGCGTACGGCCGCGCCGTATCGCCTCCCTCGCCGTCGCCACGGTCACCGGCATCACCACCCTCGTCAGCTCGTTCCTCGTGCCCGGCTGGACCATCACCGCCTACCTCGGCGCCGCAGCCCTCGCAGGCCTGTGCGGCAAGAAGGGCGACAAGGCCCTGATCACCCGGTACGTGGCCACCAACGTGCTGCGCCGCCTCGACTCCACCGAGGTGTTCGACGCCCTGGCCGCGATCGGCATCGAGGGCAAGAAGGGCCGCAAGGGCGTCGAGTTCGCCGCCGAGGTCATGCGCGACGGTCCGGGCTGGCGCGCCGAGGTCGACCTCCCCCCGGGTATCGAGGCCACCGCGGTGCTGGAGAAGCGCTCCGCCCTGGCGGCGGCGATGCGCCGGCCCATCTCCACGGTGTGGCCCGAGGGCGACCGCACCGCACACCCCGGACGGCTGGTGTTGTGGGTGGCACAGAGGGATCCGGCGAAGGCTGCCCGGAAGCTGTGGCCGCTCATGAAGGACGGCCAGGCCGACGTGTACGAGCCGCTGCCGTACGGCTTCGACCCGCGCGGCAACCTCGTCGAAATCACCCTCATGTACTCGAACCTGCTGGTCGGAGGCATCCCGGGCTCGGGCAAGACCAGCTGCGCCCTGGCGATCGTCCTCGGTGTCGCCCTGGATCCGACGGCTGAGTTGTGGATCTACGAGCTGAAGGGTTCCGGCGACCTCGACTCGGTCAAGCCGGTCTGCCACCGGTACGTCAGCGGTGACGAGGATGAGGACCTTGAGGCCGCGCTCGCCGGACTGCGCTCTGGGATCGCCGAATACCAGCGGCGCGCCAAGTTCATCAAGAGCCTGCCCGCGTCCGAGGTGCCCGAGGGCCGCAAGGTCACCCGCGCCCTCGCCGAGAAGTACCCGGAGCAGCAGCTCGGGCCCCGCGTCATCGTCATCGACGAGATGCAGGAGATCTTCACCCACCCCGACTACAAGGACGAGGCCGCCGCCCTGTGCACCCGCCTGATCAAAAAGGGCAGGGCGTACGGGCTGATCCTCATCCTGCTCACGCAGAACCCGGACGCCCCGTCGCTGCCCACTTCCGTTTCCTCGTCGGTGGGTACCCGCCTGTGTCTGGCGGTCATGGACTGGAGGGCGAATAACAACGTTTTGGGCACGTCCGCCTATGAGCGTGGTCTGCGCGCCACGGACATTTCGATCGATGAACAAGGCACCGGCATCCTGGCGCGCGGCCGGGAGGGCAGCACCGTCCGGGCCGCGTTCATCAAGCAGACCGAGGCCGAGGACATCGGCAAACGCGCCCTCGCCCTGCGCACCGCCGCCGGCACTCTCACCGGCCAGGCCGTCGGGGCCAAGGTCGAGGAGCAGGACGTCGAGACGATCCTTGACCACCTGCGCGCCGTCTGGCCCGATGGAGTGGAGGCCGTCCACTCACACCGGCTCGTCGAGGCCCTCGCCGCCTACCGTGCGGACCTGTACCGGCCGTGGCTGGACATGGACGCGGCGGGCGCGTCAACGGCGCTGAGCGTGGCGCTGAAGCCGTTCAAGGTGGCCACGAAGCAGCTCACCATCCGGGAGTGCTGCGGCGGCGCCAAGGGGCTGCGTTGGGCGGACATTCCGGCCGTCGAGGACGGCGAGTAGAGGTCGGTCGGGTGGTTTCGGGTGGGGGTGGTGGTTTCACCTCTGCCCGAAACCGGTTTCGCCCCCGATATCGGGGCTGAGCTGGGAAGTTTCGGGTTTCGGGCCCTCGCGCCGCAGCCCCGGAACGGGTCCTCGGAGGGGTTCCGGCAGACCGGCCGTACCGAAACCGCAGCGCGTACGACAACGGCCCCCGCCTCAGCCGAGGACGGGGGCCGTTGCGCTGCCCGGGACGGAGACGCGTACGCGCCCGGGCAGGCCCGGTCCGGCCGCTCCGAGGGGGTGCTCAGCGACCGGACCGGGAGACCTTACGGTGACAGGCGCATCCGCACTTCAGGACCATCACCGGCACCTCGGACGCGGGCGCACCCTCCCGCCGTACAACCTTCGGTCCGGTACAGAAGCGGTGCTCGTCGAGGCCACACTCCGGAGACTTCGCGTCGGTGCTCACGGCAGCGGGCGGTCGGCGAACGGGACCAAATCGTAGGCGACGCGGCAGGAATGGCAGGCGAACGCGCCACCACCCGGACCGGAGCCCCCCTCGTGCACACGGATCAGCCGGACGCCCCGGCTGTGGGCCTGGTGCCACGAGCAGTAGCCGAAGCTGCTGGCCTGCGGCGTGCGCCCGGAGTCGCTGCCGGCGTCCTGCCGTTCGGTGCCGGTCATGACGTGCTGTGCGTCGGGTGACTGCGGATCTCGACGTTGCAGTCCGAGACCCGCGACATGTCCCCGGCCTTCGCGGCCTCGGAGCGCTGCCGTCCCAGGGCCGCGCACACATCGCAGTCCGGCGGCGGCTCGGGATCGGCGCGCGGAAGCCCAAGTTGCACGGGCGGATCCATCGTCGTCTTACGGCTGGCCATGCGACGCTCCCCGGAACAGTGATCGCTTGAGTCACTGCCACGCTACGGAGAGCGCCAGACCGGCTAACAGACACGTTCCGTGGCCGTCCACCGCACGCCGCCGCGAGAACAGGCACGGAACGTGCCCCCTAGTGCGTGCCGAAGAACGCCGCCAACTGCCGCTGCTTGGCCGTCAGTCGACGCCGCTTGCTGCCCCTGAGTACCTGTTGAAACGTCTCCACCGCCATCCGCTGATGACGCAGCCACTCCGGAGTCTCGTCCTGCAACGACCCGAGAATGTCCGTCGCCTCGTCCGGATTCCGCAGCATCACATGGGCCTGCGCGACGTCCAGCAAGTGCCGGCGCATGAACTGGCGCCCCTGCTTGTCGACCGGCTGAGGCATCCGCTCCGACAGCCGCAGAACCCGATCCGGCTTCTCCGCGACCAGCTGGTTCTCGATGCCCTGGAACGCCACCGTCCGCCAGTCGAAGCGGCCCCAGCTCGACACCGCGACCGCCTGGCCGCCGCCGAGCGCCGCGCCCGCCGTACGTCCCAGCCGCAGGATCTCCCGGGCCTCCGCCGGCCGGTTGTTGCGGGCCGCCGCCGCACTGCCGTGAACGAGCAGCTTCCCCCACGCCCCGAGCGCCGTACGCGTCGCCTTCGACATCCGCGGTTCCACCACGTCCGCTGTCGCGATGCTCACCTGCTCCGCCTCGTCCAGGCGCCCTTGCCGCATCAGCAGCCAGCCCTGTTGGTACACGGCCGCCGCGACTGACCCCATGTCGTCCACTCGTACGGCGTCCTGGATCGCGTCTCTCAGGGCGGTGTGCGCCAGGTCGTAGGCGCGGACCTGGGTGAGGTAGCGGCCGGCCATCTGGAGGACGTCGGAGCGGACCCGGACGGCGTCGGTGTGCTCGGCCCCGTTGTCGTAGTGGTCGACCGCGGCGTGAGCTGCGTGGACCAGGGCGGGCAGCAGCTCGGCCACCTCCCCGTAGCGGTCCCCGTGATAGGCCGCGCCCACTTCTCGCGCGGTCCGCTGAAGCTGCGGGAGGTCCGGCTCGGTGGACACGAAATCGGGCGGCTCGATACGTCCGGAGAAGGTGACCGCCGGGGCGATCGCCTGGCGCAGCGGCATGAGATCGATGTTGTCGTCATCGCCGCGGGTCGTCGCGTGCGGCCCCGTTGCCTCGAACAGGACCGAGGTCCGCACACGGAGGGCGCGGGCGAGTGCGTGGTAGGTGTCCAACCGGGCAGTTCCCCCGCGTTCCAGCTTCTTCACCACCCCGAGGCTCAGGGCCGCCCGTTCGGCGAGCCCCTCTTGAGTCAGGCCCCGGGTAAGGCGGAGTTCTTTCAGCCGCTCACCAGGGTGAGCGGGGGCAGTGTCAGTGTGTTCGGGCATACTGGTGCTCTCCGTTCTGACCTCGACACTCAGAACGGTACGCCGATCGGCCCCCACAAGCAGTGGGGGCCGTCGTGCTGTTGACGGCCTATCAGGCATCCAGGCCGACGTGCTGCGCGGCGAGGCGGACGAGAACACGTGCCGGAAGCCGCTGACTCCGTACGAGGCATCGCGGGCGCGGGAGCGCCGCGCCCGTGCCCTTACCCCCGTCGCGAAGGAGCGACAGGGTGAGCGCACCGACCTCCAACCTTCGTCCAAGTTGGACGAAGGTACGCCAGCCGACCGCGCCACGCGCAAGGTGGCAGCCGTCGGTACCGGCTACTCCGGCAGCACTCTCGACAAGGTCGACCGCATCCGCGACGCCGCCGAGCGCGGCGTGATCCGCCAGGGCAAAGGGGTACTCACCTGATGAGTACCCCCGGGAGACGGGCCAGCGTCTTACTGGTCCATCCCTCTGACCTGGAGTCCACCGGTGGTCAGACTGACCAGCGGTTGTCCGCCCCACGTGCGCGCGGACGGCATGTGATCTTCCCGGCGTCGGCAATCTGAGACTGAGTGCGCCCCACGCGCGGGGTACACGCTGACGGGTACCCCCGGGATCTGCACTGCCATGGTGGCAGTCCAGCCTTCTGACCAGTGGTTTCCTGCGATCGCAGGAAGATGCAGGCCAGCCCGGTTCCCCGATCGGGGAAGCCTTCCGACCTGGGGTTCCTTCGGGATCCCGAAAGGGTACGGCCCGGTCCGTACCCCTTTGCAGCGGCCGGCGGGTTGCGTCCGTCAGGCGGACGGAACCAGTTGTGGGCCGTAGCCCCACACCTGCATGGGGCTGCGGGCCACGCAGACCAACCACCTCCCAGAGGGAGGCGACTGGAGCCGACGGCATCCGACACGTTCGACCAGACCCGGACAGCAGCAAAGGGGCGCACGGTCACGGCACAAAGGTGAGGCCCGGCCCCCAGTCTCCCGGGGGTCGGGCCTCGCCTTCTCGTTACCGCCTGGGCGGCTCTGCCGGTAACCCGGCGGGACCCTGGCTACGGCAGCCGGCCGAGCAGCTCCCGACCCGCCGCGGACTGCGAGACGATGTGGTGCGGCATCGTCCGAACCACCAGCGCGGCCTGGTGGTAATCGCCGAACAGCTCCTTGGCCATCCGGCCCACCGTCTCCGAGAACACCGCATCGCCCGGAACAGGCCCGTACATCCGGCCACCGACACGCACCACACCGTTGGACCCGGCGCCCTCCTCGTACCCGCTGCACGCCCTGTCGGCGAGCGGCAGGGCGAGTTCCGTCAGGCGGGCGTGCGCGGCCCCCACAACGCCCGTGTGCGCCTCCACCGTGGCCAGCAGGCGCCGCAGGGCCTCCGACGCCTCACGGGCCGCCTCAGCGACGCTGGAGGCGCTCTTGTCCAACCCGACCGCGAGCCGCTTCAGCTCGCCGCCGGACGCCTTCACAGCAGCCGCCCGCACCTCCAAGGCAGCGTCCTGCGCAGCCTTGCGGTCCCGCAGCTCCTCGGCCTGACGGCGGGCCTGCTCGACAGACCCGTTGTCGTCCATGCCGTGCGTACGCCGCAGACGCTCGGCACGCTCCCGCACCTTGGCCTCGGCCTGCTCGGCCTGCTCGATGTCCAGTGTTGTGATCATGTTCTGGTTCCCTTCTCTCGGATCTTGTCTTCAGCGGATGTCGAACGGCTTGCGACGGCCGGCCGTCTGACTGCGCTGTGCGGTCAGCCGCGCACCCGGCCCGTCGAACGCACCGTCGGCGAGAAGCTCGGCCAGCCGCTCCGACTCCCGCAGCTTTCCCAGTGCCTGGAGGTCGTCCGCGTGCGGGTCATCCAACGCATTCGCCACCTCCGTCCAGGCCTGCAACATCAGTCGCGTAGCGGACTGCGCCCGCCCCATCGACGACATCGCGTACACCGCCCTGTGCCTGGCCTCAATTCCAGTCATCGCCGTTCCTTCCTGCCTTCGTTACCTGCTGAGCCGGTCTACCGGTAACCCAGTGGGCACACTGCCGCCCGGGCCGCTTCACATCCCTTCGAGTACGCGTCAGTCCCGACCCCCGGCGGCCCCCGCGCCGCGTCATCCACCCCGGCCATCAAGAGCCCCCCTCCAACGCCTTCGCGATACCCTTCGCCAACAACTGCCGCCGCCGACGAGGCGACGCACCCGCCGGAATCGACACCACCACCGGACCAGCCGGCGGATTGACACGGTCCGCCGCCTCGATCGACGCCGCCAGGAGAGCCGCCGTGTCCAACGGCTTCGCCTCCCACAGCGGCCTGAGACGCGCCACCTCCCGCGCGAACACCGGGTTGCGCAGCCACGCCGCGACCGTGCTCCGAGACACGCCCACCTCACGGGCCACAGCAGCCTGTGACCGGCCGGCCGCCAGCGGCAGCAGCGCATCCGCCTGAGCCCTGCGATTTGTTGAAGTCATCAATCAATTCCCTTCTCGGTAAAGCGGGCCGCCGACGTCATCAAGCTCCGCGATCCAAGGACGCCCGCGAGGACAAGCACGAGTACCGCGCATGGGCGGAAGCCGACGAGACCGCACGCCCCATCTCTCGGCCAGCGTCCAGTCCAAGAGCCAGTGGTAACGGCGCCAGGCAGTCGTCGGACTCATCCCGAGCATGGCCGCGGCCTGACGGAACGTACGGCCCTCACCGAGCACCGCCTCGACAACCCGCAAGCCCTCATCCACCTTGATGCCAAGATCCAGCCGGAGATGCGGATACGGGCCGCCCCGCCGCGGCCTCCATCCGGACGAAGAAGGTGAAACAGGGTTGGCCATGACGGTGTCCGTCGTAGGTGCCGGCGGTGCCTCACGCGCGTCAGTGATCGATCCGGGCAGGCCATGACGGTGCCCTTCTGGCGTGAAGGCCATGACGGTCTGCCCGACGGGGTCTCCATGACCTCCGTGCCGCGAGGGGGTCTCCATGACCTTCGCGCCGGGCCGACCCATGGAACGCACCGATTCCGGCTGGCCCATGGACAGTGGGGTGCGGGGGTCTTGCATGGGGTCCTCCGATTCCGAGCCGATGCATGGGGTCGAACCCGATGCGGTGGGATGCTGTCGGGTGGCCGGCCCCGATAACCGCGGGGCCGGCCGTTGTTGTGCGGGTCAGGCGCGGGTGATCTCGCGGGCGCGGATCTCGACGTGTCCGAGGCCCGGCGTGTGGTCACGGAGTTCGTTCTCGATCCACACCATGTCGCCCCACAGGAAGGCGGGCTTCACCTCGGTCGTGACGGTGCCGTCCTGCATGTGGGCCTGGACGACGGTGGCCCAGCCGATGACGGGGCAGACGACTTCCCCGGTCTCCTCTCCCAGGTCGAAGGCGACGACCCAGTCGGGGGTGGTGGGGGCGATGTTGATGATGCTGTCGGTGGCGATCTTCACGATGGTTCTCCCTCTTCGGGTTGGCCGGCCGCCGGGTGGCGGCCGGAAGTCTGTGGTCGTCAGTTCCAGCTCAGGTGCTGGCCGGGCACGTCGAACGCGCGGATACCGTCCGGCCGCTGCCTGCCCGTCAGCGCAAAGTGCAGGTCGTGGCTGGCCTCGGACCGGTGCTCGTCGCAGACCGGGATGTGGGCGATCGCCCCGGCCTGGTTCCTCACGAAGTGGAAGCCGGGGTCGTCGCCCTCAACTACTTCGTCGACAGCGAAGGTGACGAGGGTGGCGGGCCGGGGGCATCCGTCCAGCTCGGCGCACTGGGTGCTGCGGTAGTGGGCCGGGACGCGCTCGATGCGGGTCTGGAAGAGGGCGTATCCGTGGTCTCGGATGTCGTCGGTGATTGCGGCGAGGTCGCCATGGGTGAGGGTGCGCTCGGTCATGGGGTCGGCTCTCCTTCGGTGGGTTGGCCGGCCACGGTTGCGGCCGGAAGTTCGTCGCCCTGGTCGTCGTCCTCGCGCGGTCGTACGCCGAACGGGCCGCGTTCGTACGACCGTCGGGCGCCGAGCTGCGGGGCGCCGCCCTTGGCCCGCTCGTGGGTGCGGATCATCAGGCGGCCTCCGGTCCGGGCTCGTCGTCCTGCTGCTCGGCGGCGCGCTGCTCGGCCTCGGCGAGGTTCCGCAACTTCCGTGCGTGCCGGTGTGCGAGGCCGCGCTTACGGGCTGCGGCGAGGTCGTCGCGGCGCTGCTGCGCGGCCTGGACCTTCACGCGGGCCGCGGCGATGCGCTGCTGTACCTGCTGCTCGACGTACGACTCGGTCACGGTGTCTCCGTTCCGGCGGGGTGGAACTCGGCGAGGATCTCGGCCATGTGGCGCGCCTGGTCGACCTCGGTCTGTGTCGGGGTGACGTAGAGGACGAGCCCGGTGTCGAGTTCCTCGATGGGGTGGCCGGCGCGAATGTGGGCGAGGCAGGTGGCGAGGTAGCCGACGGGGCCGAACACCTCGGTCTCGGTGATGTCGTTGGTGGTCATCTCGGACTCCGCCATTTGTGACTCTGCGTGGTGTCGGAACTTTGGGTGTCGGAAACGGAACTTCCGACGGTGGTCCGCTACCCGAGCTGGGGCTTTGCGCGTTACGTGACTCTCCCCTTGAGTGTTTTGTCCGTTAATGTCTGCTTTGATGGCGAGTGGCTGTCGGAAGTTCCGTTCCGACGGTTCCGACATTCCGACAGCACTCCCCGTAGTCACGACTGCTCCGGGGTGATCGAGCCAGCGGCCAACAAGGCGCCGTCATCCAGCAGCACCAGCCAGCCCTGCTCGGACCCGTACTGGAGCGCCGCCGACCACAGCGGGTCCGACGCCCCGGACGCCCGGTACTTGTCGCGGTCCGTCTTCGCCACACACGCCCGATTGACGTCGCGCGCGGGGATCTCCTCGCCCTTGCGCGCGAGGTGGCGGTGAGCGCGCTTCGCGACGTTCACGACTGACGGGTGCACGCCGTTCACGACCTCGTACACCGCCGCCTGAGACTCGGCGGCCGTCAGGACAGCCTCCGCGCGCCGCGCGTCCAACTCGGCCTGCGTGCGCCTCTTCGCCGCGTCCTGGACGCGGTCGCGGACTTTCCTGGACGTCTCCCACATCACGGCGGCCCTGTCCCAGTCCTCGGTCCGTACCTCAGTGCGGCCGTGAAGGAGAGCGAGCAGCGCAGCACACTTCAGCCGCCACAGCGGCTCGTGCGTATCCAGCGGGGCTGTGGCGCCACGGCCGAAGGAGATCGCCAAGGCCAATTGGTCCAGCTCGTCCGTGACGTGCCCAGGTACCGAGATGCTGATGCCGCGAAGCCCGGACACCCATGTCGTGACGGGGACGTCGTCACCGTTCCGGACCGTAACGTTGACCGGCCCGGTGACGGCCGGCCTCTTCTCCGGGGTGTCGGGACCCAGGGTGGCGTGAGCCCATGCGAGACGCTGCGGAAGACCGATGGAGCCCATCTCCAGCAGCTTCGCCGCAGGCTCTTCCTGTACACCGAGCGACATGGACAGCGTGTAGCAACCCTTGGGGAGGGCGCGGCGCCGCTCGACCTCGGCGTTGGATGTGCCCTGCCGCTCGCTCATCCATGCCTTACAAAGAACGCCGTTGAGGGTGGCGGCGGCGGACATCTGCGCCATCGCGTCGAGGACGCTGCCTTCGGTGGCGAGGGCGTAGCCGCGGGTCCTCTTCTGTACGAGGATCTTCTTCTTCCCGTCGTCGTCATCGGGGTCGATGTCGAGGTCGAGGTATGCGGCGATCAGGCCCTGGCCGGTGGAGATGTCGATGTACGCGAGGTCGACTCTCGGGAAAGGGGTGAGTTCTTCGGCGGTGTTCTCGGCGTTGCCCTTGCCGCTGCCGGACGGACCGAACAGTCCGCAGTACCAACCGAGGGTCGCCGGTTGGTGGATGCCGCTGTCGACGCGGACCGTGGGGTCTGCCATCGCCGCAGTGCGGGCGAGGACGGCGTGAAGGACGCCATCAGGTGAGGCGCGGCGGGCACGGGCCATTTGCCGGATCTGCTTGAGCACGGTCGTGGCGTTCCAGAAGGTTTCGGGAAGCCTGTCCGCAGGCTCGGCGGTCGCCTCGCCTGAGTCCTCCGGTGGTTCGTCCTGCGGGCCGTCCCAAGGGTCGTCTGCGAGCGGCGCCCGTACGCCCTCGTCGTCCGTCAGGCACCGGCGCTTTACCTCGGCGAGGACTGGCGCAGGCAGTCGCCCTGCCGGACCGTGCACGGTACGCCCGCCCGCCGCGCGCATGATGTCCCGGGCGGCTTCGCTGGTGTCGCCCGCGTAGTTGAGGTGGGCGTACAGCGTGCCGATGGTGAGCTTCTGCCCGGCCGCCAGGGCACCGACCGGAAGGTCTGAGCGCTCCGACCAGTTGATGGCCACATGGTCGTTGCAGAGCAGGCTGTACGCACTGCTCGCCGACCCGTCCGCCCCGGCCGGGCGCTTCCACCTCTCGCGGCCGTCGGAGTGGAGTCCCTCATACGTGAACCCGGCGGGCTCCAGGACGTCCCGGAACCCCAGCATGTCGGCGACGACGTCGAGGGGGCCATCCCCGGAGTGCACGCGAGGCTGCCTCGGCGCGCGCGGCGGCGGGACCTTCCGCCCGAGCCTTACCGCTTTACGCTCCTGCTTCTCGCGGGCCGCCTGCTCTAGCAGCTCCCTTGCACCGGGCGCGAGTTGGGCCACGAGGTCGGCGAGGTCGGCCAGCTCGAACACCTCGCCCGTGCCGGAGCCGATCGTCGCGGGCCGCTCCAGCCCTTCCTTCCGGTTGACGGTGCCGGGGATCTTCATCAGGCGGTCGAGGTTGCCGACCTCAACGTCCCACGACCAGCCGTGCCGGTACGCCTCGGCTGTGAGGATCGCCTGCACGCCCGTGGTGACTTCCTTTACGCGCGCCCGGTCGTCCTCGTCGTGCATCAGGTAGTTCTCGGCGAGCTGCCAGATCGGGTTGTAGCCGCCTCCGGTGTGCGCCCAACCCGAGGGAGCCGGAAGCCTCGACTCGGCAACGACCTTCGCCACGGCGTCCGCGTTCGGCGGAGCGGGCAGGTCATCGAGGCCAGGCTTGTGACCCACGGTGCCGAAGTCGCCGTCTGCCCACAGGTGCGTCAGTCCGTAAGCCAGGTCTTCGCCGCCGCGCCCCTCGTCCGGCTTCTCGCGCAGCGTGGTGCTCTGTGTGTAGACGCCCGTTGCTCGACGGCGGTCCAGCTCTGAGGCGTACTGGACCGCCGCCTCAATGCCAGTCTCATCCGTGGCGAAGCGCCGGCCAGCCCAACCGTCTTTGTCCGAGCAGATGCTGATGAACCCGGGGCATCCGCCGTACAGATGCGTCAGCCAGTCCCGCACGACCTGGGGGTCTGCGGTGAGCGGCTGCTGCTCGTCGTTCACTCGGGGTTCTCCGTCTTGTTCTTTGCGGCCTGCTCGGCGATGGCGAGCAGGTCAGCGACCCATCTCCGGGCGCAGGTGCGTACGGCCCGCGGGGAGGGCTGCTCGTCGAGGTGGGCGCGGATGCTGTCGAGCACGAGGGCCCGCCGCGCGCGCTCGCGGTGGTACTGGGCGATCAGTTGCTCGTGGTCGTGCGCATCGGACTGCCCGGCCGCCGAGGCGACCAGAGTTCCGATGGCTTGGCGGCTGGTCACGCGGACCTCGACGTGAGCCGTACAGCACAGAGTTCGGCACGGCTGGCCGTAGAATCGGTCACGGTGATGGATCCACTTCTCTCAGCGATTCCCCGGGTGCTCTGGTAGGCGGCCTGGGGTTTCGCGCTTTTCGGGTCTGCCGCTGAGGCCCCTTGGCTGGCGTCGCCGGAGTCGTTACCTCCGGCGCCTCACCAAGGGGCCGCTTCTATGCCGCCTCGGCGTGCGGCTCGACGTCGCCGTGGATCAGGACCCGCAAGCGGGAGACCTGCGCGGGGGCCAAGGGCGGCGCCTGGTCCACGACCTTCTGCACGTGGAGCCAGTAGGCCTCTCCGGCCTTGTCGCCTCGGGCCGCGGCTTCCGCGGCCAGCTGTGCGGCATCCATCAGGCAGCCCCCGCCGTGATCTCGAAGATCTCAGCGAGCCGGAGCGCGGCAGCGGCGCTCGGCGCAGCTGCCCCCTGCTCCCACCTGTGGGCTGTTGACGTACTGACTTCGGCCGAGTCAGCGACTTCTCGGAGTCTGAGTCGGCGGTTCCTACGCTGCTCGCGCAGCTCGCCGCTGGCAGCAAGCGCGCGCACCGCAGTAACCACCCGGAGTTCATCGGGGCTCATGCCATTTAGTCTACGCGGATGGGGTTACGTTATGAAGCGCCGACGGGAAAAAGTTCCGCAGATATGTCCCGTCGGCGTTGCAGCCCGAGCCCTTCGGCGGGCACCATGGCGGCATGACCACGCCCGACCAGCATCGAATCTGGGTCACCGATCCCGAGCCCATCGAGGGTGCGCCGGAGGGCTTTGCCCAGGTGATCGCATCCCTCGTGCCCGCCAGCTACCCGCACGTTCTGGTGCGGTTGGAGTACGTCATCCGCGACGGCCGCCGCATCGAAGGGCCGTACGGCGTCCGCGTGCAGCAGGCCCCTGACGTGACGGCGGAAGGATGGAAGCCGGTAGGGGCCGCGCTCGTACGTGACCTCCCGCTGACCAAGTTGGAACGGGCCGCACGGCTTGCTGTCGGCCTGGCCCTCCGTACACCTGAGGGCGCCCCACTCTCAGGCGGAATGCGCCCGGTAGACCTGGCAGTCATGACCGAGGAGATCCCCTCCTATGCAGAGCAGATGGTCCGGGAGCGCCACCCGGACGTGAACCCGAAGGACGGGCCGGCTGCGCTCCGGCGCTGGAATCGGCTCATCCGGCTCGCAGAGGTGCGACTGGAGTACAACCACGCCGTCGGCCGAGGGGAGAAGGCTCCGGCAACTACCGTTGCGGAAAAGCGTGGGGTGCAACCCGGGACCGTGCGCACATGGCTGCACCAGGCAAAGCAGGAGGGTTTCGGCGGGTCGGAGGCCGTCCCCCTTGCCGAGTTCGAGCACCGCTACCCCGATGCGATCTCGCACGTCCAGGTGAGCCCAGAGGATTAGCGGCTCAGGCTGCGCGCCGCCATGGGTGGGAGCGGCCGGCGTCGTCGACCGCCGCGGCAGAGAGCAGCGCCGCCCCCGCCGCACTGAGATCCAGCACCGAGGCGAGCGCCGCCGCCACGCTCGCCGACGGGCAGCGTTCGCCGCGCTCCAGCTTGCTGATGTAGTCCGGTCGTACGCCGACCGTGGCCGCGACCGCGCCCTGCGAAAGACCGGCCGTCTCACGCGCCTGGCGCAGTGCCTCGCCGAGTCCGGCCGGAGGAGTGCGGCGCTCCCTGACTGTCGTCTGCATACAGTCGACGATACGCGCGCATGCAAGCTTCGCACCGAAAAGACCATGGCCCTAGGGCCACCCTTCTAACCCTTGGTAAGGCATGTTATCGAGGGTCAGAACGGGTAGGGTCGGACTGTGACCCTCGAACCCGTACCCGCCGCCCCGGCCGCCGTCGACCGGACGGATCACGAACTGTCCGCCCGCACGGTCGACCGCATGCAGCGCTCCATCCCCACCGAGACCCGCCGCGCGTACGAACGAGGGTGGGCGCAGTTCGCCGATTGGTGCACCGCTCACGGCCGCACCGCGCTACCCGCAACGTCGGAGACGCTCGCCGAGTACGTGAGCCACCTCGTCGACGAGGACAAGGCTCCGTCGACCATCGAGCAGAACATCGCGGCCGTCCGCACCGCCCACCGGTACGCCGGACACCGAGGACTCCCGGAGACCGACCAGGCCCGCGCCGTCCTCCGCGTCCACAAGCGGGACCGGGCCGAGCGCGGGCAGCGCAAGCGCAAGGCGCCGGCCGTCGTCCTGCCCGTGCTGCGCGCCATGGTCGACGCACTCGACATCGACACCGTCTCCGGGGTGCGCGACCGCGCCCTGATCGTCCTCGGCTTCGCGATGATGGGCCGCCGCAGCGAGCTGGCGGCGCTCCGCATCCCGGACCTCGTCTTCACCGAGGACGGCATCACCGTTCTGATCCGCACCAGCAAGACCGACCAGGACGCCGTAGGTGCCGAGGTGAAGATCCCGTACGGCAGCGTCGCGGACACCTGCCCCGTGCGCACGCTCCGGGCCTGGCTCGGCGTCCTCGCAGAGAACGGGTTCGACGACGGCCCAGTGTTCCGCCGGATCAACCGGCATGGGCAACTGCACGAGGACGGCATGTCCGGCGCCGCGATCAACGAGCGGGTCAAGGTGCTCGCCGAGCGGGGCGGGGTCGAGGGTGCCGAGAAGTTCACCGCCCACGGACTCCGGGCCGGCGGCCCGACGGAAGCGGCGCGGCGCGGGGTGCCGGTCGCCCACATCGCCGAGCACGGCCGCTGGTCGAAGGCGTCGCCAGTCGTGCACGAGTACGTACGGACGGCGGACGGATGGCGGGACAACCCCATGCGCGGCATCGGCCTGTGAGCGCAGACGGAAGCGGCCCGACGGGCACACCACCCCGCCGGGCCAGTCGCCACCGATCACCGATTCCTAGGTCATCCCGGATGCTTCCAGTCGATGGCCACCGCATCGGGATTGAAGTACGTCTTGCTCACTCCCGGCTGGAACCCGGCCGGTCGACCCCGGCGCGCAGGCAAGATCGTGACCGTCATCAGCGCGTCGATGATCGCCCGCCTCTTGTCGAGGTGCCACCCGGGCCAGTCCTTCACCACCTGGCCCGTGCCGAGCGGAAGACCCGCCAAGACGTTGTGCTCGGCCTGCGCCTCCATCTGCGCCTCCACCTTCTCCAGCCGCTTGCGGGTGAGGGCAGTTCCGTCGAGCAGCTGCTGACGGGTGATGAGGTCCTCGGCATAGTCGGCCGCCAGGGCATCCAGCTTGCCGCGCAGCGTGTTCGCAGTGGCCGCCAGGTCCTCGCGGTTCTCGGTCGGCCGTGGCGGCGGGAGAAGGACAGCCCGCGCATCCGGGCGGGACAGACGGACGAGGACCAGGTTCGTGACGTGCTCGTCGAGCGGCTCCGCCACGCGAGTCACGTGCGTGCCCGTGCGGCACCGGTAGGCAGGCACGTGCGCGTTGCCGCTGCCCTTCCCTGCCGTGGAAAGGCGCATCGTCTCCGTGCATCCCGGGGAGCCGCACCGGTACAGGCCGGAGCCGAGCCACACCCGTGCGTTCCCGGGTGTCGTACGACGTTCCGGGCGTTCCAGCACCACCTTGCAGGCGCGCCACTTGTCCTCGGAAACGATGGCCGGCCACGAGGCGGCGCCGACGATCTCCCCTTTGTGGTCGATGAGTCCTGCATTCCTCGGCCGGAGCAGCATCTTGCGCAGCTCGGACGGTGTCCACTCCTTGCCCTGCGGGTCGCCGCGGGTGCCGTCCGGCTGCTTGTACCGGCGCGGCACCGTGCGGACGTCCTTGTCCGCCAGGTCGCGGCACACGGACCGCAAGGAGTCTCCGGCGATGATGGCGTCCGTCGCGGCCCGTACATGCCGGGCTTCGTCCTCGCGGAGCGTGACGCCGTCGGCTTCGTACCCGAACGGGCGGGGACCGCCGCGGTACTCCCCCTTGGCGAGGTTGTCCGCCTTCGCGTCTCGAACCCGCTCGCTGATCTGCTCGGCCTCGTGCTGGGCATCCACGGCGGCGCGCAGGGCGTCGCGGCGGCCGTCGGCGGTGGAAAGGTCGTAGCGGCCTTGTTTCACCGTCTGGACCTCAAGGCCCTTCTCGGCGATCAGCTTGAAGAACTCAAGGCCGTCGTCGAGGCGTCGATAGAGCCGGGTCGGGGCGAGGGCGTACACGCCGCCTGCGTGGCCGGCGCGGAGGAACGCGAGCATCTTGAGGTAGCCCGGCCGCGGCTTGCCGCTGTAGGCGCTCCGGTCGTCGTCGGTGAAGACGGCGATGACCTCGTCGCCGTTCGCGTCGGCGAGGGCGCGGCACTGGCGTTCCTGCCGGTCGGTGCCGTTCTGTCGGCCTTCGCGGTCGTCGCTGATCCGGCAGTAGACGACCATGCGGCGGCCGTTGCGGGGGGTGTTGGTCATGGGCTGAGGGTAAGGCGTAAAAGCGTCCATGCGCCACCCTTGACAGATCGAATCCGCTGCCGCTCTTGGGCACGGATGCCGGGCTGAGCCCCACCGTGAGCTTCTTCTGCGGCCAGGCGGCCCCGGAGTTGACGACGGCCGCCCGGACCCGGTCCCGGCTCTCCGTCAGGCTCTTGTCGGGCAGTCCCACCAGGGTGAACGCGGCGACGCCGGGTTCGAGATCCGCCTGGACCTCGACGACGACACCTTCGACACCCACCAGCGCCACCGAACACGTACGGGCGAATCCCATCACGCCACCCCCCGCGCGTGTTCCACCACGGGCGCACCGCGCGCGGGCAGCAGAACGCCGATCAGATCGATGCGGACGCCGCCGGGTGGAGCTCCCCCGTGTTCCTGGACCCAGCGCTCGGCGAGACCCCGTAGCCGCTCCGCCTTGGCCGGTGTGACGGCCGCCATCGGATGCTGGAAGGCTCCCGCCGGTACCGCCGCACGGCGGGTCTTGACCTCGCAGACGACGAGCGCGTCGCCGTCCCGGGCCACGATGTCGATCTCACCGGTCCGGCCGGCGCGCCAGTTGCGGTCCAGGACCGTCATCCCGGCCTCGGTCAGCCGCCGGGCGGCCAGTTGCTCGCCGTACCTGCCCAGTGCGCCGCGCTGGGCGTTGCCTCGCGCAGCACCTTGCGCGCTGTCTGCCGCGTTGTGTGTGTTCATGTCGGCACCACCTCCGGCGCCAACAATGCGGGCAGTTCAGCGAGCTATTGGATCTTGGTGGACAACCTCGGCGTTGTGGACAACTCCACCACCCACACGAGTGACGGTCAGCCGCCCGGGAGCTCCAGGTCGCTCTTGTTCAGCTCCTCGATGTTCACGTCCTTGAACGTGAGCACCCGTACCTGCTTCACGAACCGGGCCGGCCGGTACATGTCCCACACCCAGGCGTCTGCCATGGACACCTCGAAGAACACCTCACCCTGGACCGAGTGCACCTGCATCTCGTAGTCGTTGGTGAGGTAGAAGCGCCGTTCGGTCTCGATCACGTATTTGAACAGACCGACGACATCGCGGTACTCCCGGTAGAGCTTCAGCTCCATCTCGGTCTCGTACTTCTCGAGGTCCTCGGCGCTCATGGCATGTTCCCCTTCAGCCGTGCGTCCCCCCATTGTGCGCCAGTACCGCGAACCCCTAGACGATTTCCGTGTCGAGGACCTCGGGCGTGGCCGGGGGACCTTCGTCGAGCACCCTGCGCAGGAGCTCGGCGAGTTTGGTCGGATACACCGTCTCATGTGCCCGGGTCAGTTCCTGGCACGTCCACCAGCGCGCTCCGGCGACACTGCGCCGTTCCAGCTCGGTCTGGCCCGTGGCCCGGGTCTCGGTCCGGTCCGTACGGGCCAGGTAGTACCACTCGTCCTGGTCCCAGCGGCGCCCCGCGAACGGGAAGGAACATCTGCGCCGCCACAGCACCGGACCGAGGTCGACGTCGGTGATGGCGGTCTCCTCCGCGAGTTCCCGCAGCGCGGCCTCCTCGCGCGTCTCCTCGCCTTCCAGGCCGCCGCCGGGTGTGAACCACCAGGCGTCGGCCGGATCGTCCGGCTCGTGCCCGTGAAGCAACAGAATCCGGTCCCGCGGATCGAGGAGCACGACCCGGGACACCCTGCGCATCCCGCCGGCGTACGACTCGCCGGTACCGCCCACCGCCTCAGGGGGCACCGACGGGCTCCGCCTCGGCGACATTTCGCCGCTTCGCCATCAGCTGGGCGATGGGCCCGTACGCGCCTCCGCCCAGGACGAGCACCCCGCCCACCACGATCGCGACCGTGAGCAGCCGCAGCGGCCCCGGCGAGGACAGGTCCCCCAGGGTCTCGAAGCCCGTGGGAGGGGCGAGCATGCCGTTCATGGGCCACACCACGGCGTCGACGCGAGCGGCCACCGCGGTGCGCGCCACCGTGCCGTTGAAGGCTTCGGTGAGGTGAGCCGTGGAGTCCAGGGAACCGGTGCGCTCGTCGCCGAGCAGGAACAGGCGCCCTTGGGGGACGGTGAGCGACGGAATGCCGACCAGTTCGGCGGCCTGGCCCTCACGCAGGTAGGACTCCTGGATCTGCTTGCCGTTGACGGTCAGCCTGCTGTCCGTGCAACAGGAGACCGTGTCCCCGCCCACGGCCACGACCCGCTTGACCATGGGCATGTCGCCCCAGCTCTCCTGCCTGAAGACCACGACGTCACCGCGCTTGATCTCGGCGCCGTCGATCCGCTGGGCCAGCACCCGGTCACCGGCCACGATGGTGGGCGACATGGAGTCGGTCGGCACCGTGTACGGCTGGTAGAGGATCGCGCCCCAGACGAAACCACCGAGGAAGAGCACACAGCCGAGGGCCACGGCCAGTCCCGACAGCTTGCTGCCGAGCCGCCCGCGGCCCTCGTCCGTACGAGTCGTCGTGCTGCTCATACCAGTGGTCCCCCAGATCGGCTGCCTGGAACGGCACCCTACCCGGCGGTACCCGACCCGGGAACACCGGAGTTTCTGACGGTAACGGGAGAAGTCGTACGACCGGTCGCGAGGCGCCTGCGCCAGAAGACCAGCGGAACCGCGCCCGCGAGGCCCAGGGCGCCCGGAGCGGCGGCGCTCAGGTTCTGGTCGAACGTGTCGGGAACCGGCAGCGTGTTCCAGCGGGTGGGCGGCCAGGCGACCACGATCGCGCGGCCGACGACGTTTTCCACGGGGACGAAGCCCTGGTTCTTGTCCTCCTGGTGGTACCGGGAGTCCAGCGAGTTCTGCCGGTGGTCACCCATGACCCAGATTTTGCCCGTGGGTACCGTCACCTTGAACTGGCCGCCCTGGTCGTCGACGCTGCACGGGGTGTTCCCCGCGTACACGTACGGCTCGTCGAGCGCCTTGCCGTTGACCTTCAGCAGGCCCGTGCCGTTGCACTCGACGGTGTCGCCGCCGACGCCGATGACGCGCTTGATGAGGTCCTTCTCGTTGGTGGACGGCATCAGGCCGATCCAGCCGAGGACCCGCTGCACGGGGTTCGGTTCGACGGTCGGCTCGCCGACCAGCCAGTCGGCGGGGTCGTGGAAGACGACGACCTCACCACGCTCGGGCTCGGAGCCGAACCACGGGGTCAGCTTGTCGACCAAAACCCGGTCGCCCTGCTCCAGGGTGTGCTGCATGGAGTCCGACGGGATGGAGAACGCCTGGACCAGGAAGGTCTTGATCAGCAGCGCGAGCACCAGCGCGATACCGATCAGCAGCGGCAGCTCCTTCCAGAAGGAGCGCTGCTTCCTGGGCTTGTGGCTGGGTTCGTCGAGGTCCTGTGTCGTGTCGTCCCCAGAGTTCCCGGAGTCCCCGCTGCCCGTCCCGGAGGACCCTGAGCCACCCCCGAAGGGCCCTGGGGCCCCGGAGTCACTCTCGGCGGGGACGGCGTCCTCCGCGGCCGGTGGAACCGGCTCCGCGGGGCGCTGTTCCTCGGGACCGTCCTGTCCGGACCGTGCGCCGACCGCCAAATCCCCCACATCCACTCCTCACTCCGAACCGCCGCCTGCGTCTGATGCGACGCAGGCCCACCACTCCCATAACGAGCGGGAGTTCCGCAGGGGTCGGGAGCGGGATCGATCCATACCGATCCGCGGAAGCCACCCTATGCGACGAGCCGAGGGCGGTGGCCGACCCACCCGGCACCGACGAGAACGTGTCCGGCTCCTCCAGACGGGTCCAGTGGCCGAAAGGCCAGGCGATGACCATGGCCCGGCCCACGACGGAGTTCTCGGAGACGGTGCCGCTGTACGCCTCGGTGCGGTGGTAGCGGGAATCGGCGGAGTTGGCCCGGTGGTCGCCCATCACGAACAGGCGCCCCACGGGGACCTCGACCTCGAAGGTGAACGACGACGGTTTGTTGCCGGGGCGGATGTAGGTCGTCTCGTCGAGCGGCATGCCGTTGACGGTCACGCGCCCCTGGGAGTCGCAGCACTTGACGGTGTCGCCGCCGACCGCGACGACCCGCTTGATGAGGTCCTTCTCGTTGTCCGAGGGCAGCAGGCCGATGAAGGTGAGCCCCTGCTTGACCTGCTTGACGACGATGGGGTCCTCGCTCTTCGTGGCCGCCGGCTCGTCCTCGAGCCAGCCACCGGGGTCCTTGAAGACGACGACGTCACCACGCTGGGGCTTCGAGCCGAACCAGGGGGTGAACTTGTCCACGAGGACACGGTCGCCGATCTGGATCGTGTTCTCCATCGAGCCCGACGGGATGACGAACGCCTGCACGAGGAACGTCTTCAGCACCAGGGCTATGAGGACCGCGACGCCCACCAGAAGGGGTATCTCCTTGACGGCCGAGCGCCGTCTGCGCCGCTTGACCTTCCGCTGGAGCTTGCGCCGCTCGGCCCGGCCCGGCCTGGCGGCGGCGCCGGCCGCCCGGCGGGAGCCGGTGGGCAGCAGCTGGTCGGCGACGGTGCTGGGCACACCGCGCGGTTTACCGCGGTTACCCATGGACACCGTCCGCGGCGGGCACTCGCGCGTACACGCCGGGGCGGTCCAGCCGGGTCCAGTGCTCACTGGGCCAGGCGATCCAGTCGGCCCGGCCGATCACCCTGCCGACGGGGACCATGCCGCCGCCGGGCGAACCCAGGTGGTCCCGGGAGTCGCTGGAGCCGCCGCGGTGGTCCCCCAGGACGAAGAGTCTGCCCTCGGGCACCACGAGGTCGAAGGACACCGTGGACGGGCTGTCACCGGGGTAAAGGAACGTCGACTCGTCGACCGACCGGCCGTTCACCTCGATTCTCCCCTCCTTGTCGCAGCAGACCACGTGGTCTCTCCCCACACCCACAACGCGCTTGATGTAGTCGGCGTGCCCGAAGTAGCCGGTTCCGTCGAACACCACGACGTCACCGCGCTGCGGCTCGGCACCAAAACGGTACGCCAACTTATTTACGAGAACGCGGTCCCCGATCCTCAATCCGCGCTCCATCGAGCGGCTGGGAATTTCGAACGGCTGGAGGACGAACCTGCTGAAGAGGAGCAGAAAGAGCAGGAATACCAACGCGGTCAGGGTGATCCGTCCGCCCGGAAGCCACTCGGCCGCCCGGGACACCAACGCGAAACGCGACCGGCCCTCCGGCCCCTCGGTGTCCGAGATCTCCTCGGATCGAACAAGGCGGGAGGAGCGGTCGCGCTCCGTCGGCTGTGCTTCGGTGTCCATCGGGGCAGGATGCTATCCGGCCACGATGTGAGCCCTCTTTGTGCCGGGCTCGCCGTTGGCTCAGTTGTCGCGCTTCTCCTTGATCTTCGCGGCCTTGCCGCGCAGCTCACGGAGGTAGTAGAGCTTGGCGCGACGCACGTCACCGCGCGTGACCAGCTCGATCTTCTCGACGATCGGGGTGTGCACCGGGAAGGTGCGCTCGACGCCGACGGAGAACGAGACCTTGCGGACCGTGAAGGTCTCACGGACACCGGCGCCCTGGCGACGGATGACTACGCCCTTGAACTGCTGCACACGGGAGCGGTTGCCCTCGATGACGCGGACGTGGACGTTGACGGTGTCACCCGGGCGGAAGGCCGGGATGTCGCTGCGCAGCGACGCGGAGTCGACGGAGTCGAGAAGGTGAGACATTTCGTCTGCTTTCTTCGCTGATGCCACAGGTCATCAACGGGAGCTTGAATTTCGGAAGGGGCTGTCCGTGCCGGGGCGGGCGTCGTGTCCCCCCGTGGCAGGGGCGCACGCCGGACGACGCACAACAGCGACCTATTCTTCCACGCCCTCTGGCCTGCGCCAAAATCGGCCGTCGGAGGAAGGCCGCCATCCCATGATGGAGAGCATCTCGCGGTCCTTCTTGTCGAAGACCGACGCCTCGCACCGCTCGATCAGGTCGGGCCGGTTGGCCGCCGTACGGCGCAGCGCCTCGTCCCGGCGCCAGCGCGCGATCTTTCCGTGGTGGCCGCTGAGCAGTACGTCCGGGATCTCCCGGCCGCGCCACTGGGGCGGCTTGGTGTAGACGGGCCCCTCCAGGAGGTTGGCCATCGCGCCCGGCGCGAAGGAGTCGTCCCGGTGCGACTCGGCGTTGCCGAGGACCCCGGGCAGCAGCCGCGCGACGGCCTCCGTGACCACCAGTACGGCCGCCTCGCCGCCGGCCAGCACGTAGTCGCCGATGGACACCTCGTACACGGGCATCCGGGTGGCGTACTCGTCGATGACCCGCCGGTCGATGCCCTCGTAGCGGGCGGGCGTGAAGACCAGCCACGGCCGCTCCGACAGCTCGACGGCGAGCGCCTGGGTGAAGGGACGGCCACTGGGCGTGGGCACGACCAGTGCGGGCATCCGGGAGCCGGTCTCGTATCCGTCGGCCAGTACGTCGTCCAGCGCGTCGCCCCAGGGGTCGGTCTTCATGACCATGCCGGGGCCACCGCCGTAGGGCGTGTCGTCCACGGTGTTGTGGCGGTCGTACGTCCAGTCCCGAAGATGATGCACGTGCACATTCAGCTGTCCACGCGCACGCGCCTTGCCGACGAGCGAGACGTTCAGTGGTTCGAGGTACTCGGGGAAGATCGTGACGACGTCGAGACGCATTTACGACTCTTCCCGCGACGAGGCGATTTCAGCCTGATCGTCGATCAGGCCGGGCGGCGGGTCGATGACCGCCCGCTGCTCCTCCAGGTCGATCTCCACGACGATCTCCTGGACGAACGGGACGTACACCTCACTGCCGTCGGGGCGCTCCACGACGAACAGGTCCTGGGAGGGCAGGTGTGAGATCTCGGTGATGCGCCCGACCTCGGTGCCGTCGACCAGGACCACGTCCAGGTCCATCAGCTGGTGGTCGTAGTACTCGTCCTCGCCCTCGGGCAGTTCCTCGGGGTCGACGTCGGCGATCAGCAGGATGTTGCGCAGTGCCTCGGCGCCGGTCCGGTCGCGTACGCCTTCGAAGCGCAGCAGGAGACGGCCGCTGTGGACGCGGCCGGTCTCGATGGTCAGCGGGCCCGCCGTGGCCGGGTCGGTGGCCAGGACTGCGCCGGGCGCGAGCCGCAGCTCCGGCTCGTCGGTACGTACCTCGACGGTGACCTCGCCCTTGATGCCATGGGCGCGGCCCACGCGCGCGACTACGAGCTGCACTTTCTGGAATCTCCTGTCGTACGACTACGGGCCGGGGACGGCCCAAGTGGCCCTCCCCGGCCCGAGCCGGTGCTGCGTGGTGATCAGCGAACCTGGTCCACGTCGACCAGGTCGACACGGACACCGCGGCCGCCGATGGCACCCACGACGGTTCGCAGGGCACGGGCGGTACGGCCGTTGCGGCCGATCACCTTACCGAGGTCGTCGGGGTGAACCCTGACCTCCAGAACGCGCCCGCGACGCAGGGTGCGCGAGGCGACCTGCACTTCGTCGGGGTTGTCGACGATGCCCTTCACGAGGTGCTCGAGAGCCTCCTCGAGCATGCTCAGGCCTCGGTCGACGTGGACTCGGCCGCAGCCTCGTCCTTCTTCTCAGCCTTCTTCTTCTGGGTGATGGCCTCACCCTTGCCCGAGTCGTCGCCGCCAAGGGCCTCGAACAACGGACGCGCGGCCTTCGGAGCGGCTACGAGCAGCGGAGCCGGGGCCGGCAGGCCCTTGAACTTCTGCCAGTCGCCGGTCAGCTTGAGGATGGCGAGAACCGGCTCGGTCGGCTGCGCGCCGACACCCAGCCAGTACTGCGCACGCTCGGTGTCGACCTCGATGCGCGAGGGGTTCTGCACCGGGTGGTACAGGCCGATCTCCTCGATGGCCCGGCCGTCACGGCGGGTACGGGAGTCGGCGACGACGATGCGGTAGTGAGGCGAACGGATCTTGCCCAGACGCTTCAGCTTGATCTTGACTGCCACGGGAGTGGGTTCTCCTGGATTTGACGTGGTTGGGCACGGCGAGACTGCCGCGTGGGGTTGCGGTACCCGAGTGCCCGATGGACGCGTCAGCCGGAGGCGAGAGGGTTCCTGTGCGGCTGTCGAGTACAGCTGGCCATTCTGCCACACCCTGGGCCTTGTGCTGACCGGAGGGTGTGGTGCGCGCCCACGCCAGACCGGCACCCGCCGTCAGGGTGCAGTGGAGGCAGTCGCGCGGCCCGGCGCCCAAGCGGTGCCGCTGCGCCCACCCGTGCCGCCCCAGCGGCACGGGTGGGCGCAGCTACGCGTGCGTGGCTGCCGACGGGCGGGACCGTCGCGGCACCCCGACGAGCATCCCCACGTGTCGTCCGGCACCCACGAGATGCCGGGCTGGATCACGCAGCGGAGCGGAGCCTCAGGCGGCGCCCGCGCCCAGGATCTCGGGGATTCTGAACGGCTTGCCGCAGCCGCCGCACACGATCGGCGCCTGCGCCAGCACGGACGGGACGACGCGCACGTTGCGACCGCAGTCGCAGACGGCCTTCACCCGCACCCCGCCGCCGGAGGAGCCGTGGCGGGCGGCCGGGCCACGGAAGGCGCGGGTCGTGTCGGAGGACGTGGCGACTGTGTGCGCCTTGAGAGCGCGCTGCAGCCGCTCCATGGTGGGGCGGTAGCGCCGCTTGGCCTCGGGGTTGAGCGTGACCAGCGAGAAGCCGCTGCTGGGGTGCGGTTCCTCGGGGTGGTCCAGGCCCAGCTCCTCGGCGATCGCGAGGAATCTGCGGTTGTGGTACCGGCCGGCCCGGGAGGTGTCGCGGACTCCGCGGGCGGCGGCGATGCCATGGACTGCCTCATGAAGCAGTCGCTCGAAGGAGAGCGCGTGTCCGCAGGCGGACGACGACTCTCCGATCAGGGACTCGGGCGCGGCAAGATCGGGCAGCTCGGGGTGGTACCGCTGAACGTCGGCCCACGCCTGCGCCAGTTCTGCGGCGAGAACAGGTGGTGTCTGTGTCGTGCTCACGTAATGACAACGAGCCTGGGTGCCGCTGTGTTCCGATTCCGGGCCATCCCAAATAATTTGCACGTACCCGTCAGTTGCCGCTGATGCGTCCTGACGAGGGCGGGTGCGCTGATCTGCGGAGAAGCCTCGCAGCTCGTAACAAGCAGGTGCGTAGCACCACGTACGACCCGGCGCGTAGGCGGTGTCCGCACGCCGGGGCACCTGCGGTCGACCGTTGCGCAAGAGGCGTTTCGGTCGCTCTCGTCACCGCCTCAGTAGGCGCGGGCGACGACGGCGACGTTACCGGGTGCGTCGTCGGCGTCGGGAACCGACCCGTCCGCGGCGACCAGACACCGTACGGTCACCGCGTGCTCGCCGAGCCTGGCCTCGCCCTTTTCGCCGAGCACCGCCCAGGGAATGCGCGCCCAGCCGCCGGCGGTCGCCGCCTCGACGGCCTCCTCGACCGTCGACACGTCCGAGGTACGGGATTCCCGGCGCTCGCGCGACTGCGCCAGCAACAGCGCCTGGTCCTCTTCGAGGACAGCGGGCAGCAGTCGTACGAGCGTGTCGAGGGCCACCGGCTCCTTGCCGCCCGGGATGCGGCGGGCGAGTACCGCCGTGCCGTTCTCCAGGTCGCGGGGGCCGACCTCGATGCGTACGGGTACGCCCTTGAGCTCCCAGTCGACGGCGCGGCGGCCGAAGGGCACGTCCGTGCGGTCGTCCACGTGGACGCGTACGCCCGCCGCCTTCAAACGGTCGCCGAGTTCGCGGACCTTGGCCAGAACCGCTTCGTCGTCCCTGATGGCGAGGAGCACGGCCTGGATCGCGGCGAGGCGCGGCGGGACCCGCAGACCGTCGTCGTCGCCGTGTGCCATCACCAGGGCGCCGATCATGCGGGTCGTCGAGCCCCAGGACGTCTGCCAGACGAGTTCCTGCCTGCCTTCCTGCGACAGGTAGCGGGTGTTGAACGCCTTGGCGAAGTTCTGGCCCAGCTCATGGCTGGTGGCCATCTGGAGGGCCTTGCCGTCGCCCATCATGCCTTCGAGCGTGAGGGTGTTGATGGCGCCCGCGAAGCGCTCCTTGACCGTCTTGCGGCCGGGAACGGTGTCCATCGCCAGGACGTTCACCATGAAGTCCTCGTAGACGTCACGGTGGATGTGCGCCGCGAAGTCGCGGGCGTCCTCGTGGGTGGCGTGCGCGGTGTGGCCCTCCTGCCACAGGAACTCCGCCGTACGGAGGAAGAGCCGGGGGCGCAGCTCCCAGCGCACCACGTTCGCCCACTGGTTGATCAGCAGGGGCAGGTCGCGGTAGCTCTGCACCCACTTCGAGAAGTAGTCGTTGATGATCATCTCGGAGGTGGGGCGCACCACCGCGGGCTCTTCGAGTTCCTTGCCGCCGCCGTGCGTGACCACGGCCAGCTCCGGCGCGAAGCCCTCGACGTGCTCGGCCTCCTTGGCGAAGTACGACCGCGGGATCAGCAGGGGGAAGTAGGCGTTCTGCGCGCCCGTCTCCTTGATCCGCG
The DNA here is from genome assembly GCF_033441795.1 of Streptomyces sp. ADMS. Taxonomy (NCBI): domain Bacteria; kingdom Bacillati; phylum Actinomycetota; class Actinomycetes; order Kitasatosporales; family Streptomycetaceae; genus Streptomyces; species Streptomyces sp. ADMS. Next base: position 109,277 of record NZ_JAVFVX010000005.1, read on the forward strand.
CGTCCATCTCGGCCTGCATCCGCTCCCACAGCCCGTACCCGTACGGCCGGATGACCATGGTGCCCCGCACCGGACCGTTGTCGGCCAACTCCGCCTTGGCGACCAGATCCTGGTACCAGCGAGGGAAGTCCATTGCCTGAGGCGTGAGTACGGGTGCTTTTGCCATGACGCGATGCTAGGGGCGCACGTTGCCGGCATGTGAATTCTTTTCGTGAGCACAGCTGGCGCACAACCTCGGCCCGACAACCTCTGGACGGCGGGTCGGGGGCGGAGTTTCCTGGCATACGGGGGAAGTGCGAGCGCACTGCACGGGGGCCACCACATCGGAAACAGCGGCAACTCTCGGCTGATTGGGGCGCTTTCGATGACACCTACGCTCGTGCGGCAGCACCTGCCTCACGCGGGTCCGGCGACCCGCGTGGACGTGTGCGCACGCGCGCGTGACTGGTCGGAGATCCAGGAGCGGATGTTCGTACCGCTCTACGAGACCGTCTACGAGCGGCTGGAAGTGGGTAGCGGCACCCGACTGCTCGGCCTCGGCTGCGGCTCGGGCCTGGCCCTGTTGATGGCGGCTTCGAGAGGCGCCGCCGTCACCGGGGTCGAGGCATCGTCACCGGAACGGCTGAGCCTCGCGCGGGAGCGTCTGCTGCCCGAAGCGGGGGGCACGCGCGCGCGTGCCGGCACGCGGCTCATGGCGAGTCTCCCTGGGGACGCGGACCGTCCCGCCTACACCCTGGTGACCGCCTTCGAGCCGATCGGCTGTCTCGCGGGTGACTCCGAGGAGCTCGGCGAGACGCTCTCGGCGACAGCGCCGCCGGCCGAGCGGGGCACGCCGGTGGTACTTGTGGGCTGGGGTCCACCGGAGCGCTGTGCCACCTCGGCCGTGCTGCGGGTCGCGACCCGGCTCGCGGATCCACTGCGGGTCACGGGCGGTTGGCGCCCCTCGCTCCGCGACGACCTGGAGGAGGTCGCCAGACGGGCGGGCCTGCGCCCGGACGGCTCGGGGCGGGTGGCCTGCCCGTTCGGGTACGCGGACCTGGGCAGCGCGGTGCGAGGGCTGCTGTCGACGGGGCTGTTCGACGCGGCGATCACGGCCACCGGCCAGGAGCAGGTCGACAAGGAGCTGACGGAGGCGCTGCATCCGCACCAGCGGCGGGACGGGACGATCTGGATGCCGAACGTCTTCCGGTACCTCATCGCTCTGACGGCGTGAGAATCCCCTGGGGGCTCTGTGCCCAGGGGCGGTCCTGGCGGGAGGCGGCTCGTCCACCCGGGGCCCGGGCACGCGCGGAACGCACGAGGGCGCCCCTGTGGCGAGGGGCGCCCTGAACGACGTGGCAGACGTCTCGAATCAGCTGATCGACTTCTCAGCCCATGAACTTCTTGAACTCGTCCGGCAGTTCGAAGTCCTGGCCGCCCTGCTGGCCCGGCAGACCGAAGGCGCCACCCTGGGCACCGGCAGCCTTGCGTGCGGCCTCCTCCTGCTCCTGCTGCTTGCGCTTCATCGGGTTGCCGGAGCGCTGCTTGCCCTTGGCCTGCTTGGGCTGCTTCTTCGACCGGCCCGGGCCGCCACCCATGCCCGGCATACCGGGCATTCCCGGCATACCGCCGCCCTGGGCCATGCGGGACATCATCTTGCGGGCCTCGAAGAACCGCTCGACCAGGCCTTTGACCGCGCTGACCTCGACACCGGAACCCTTGGCGATACGCGCGCGGCGCGAGCCGTTGATGATCGTCGGCTCCTGGCGCTCGGCCGGGGTCATCGACTTGATGATGGCCGCCGTACGGTCCACATCACGCTCGTCGAGGTTGTTGATCTGGTCCTTGATCTGGCCCATGCCGGGCAGCATCCCGAGCAGCTTGCTGATGCTGCCCATCTTCCTGACCTGCTCCATCTGGGCCAGGAAGTCGTCCAGGGTGAAGTCCTGGCCCTTCTTGGAGGCCAGCTTGGAGGCCATCGCCTCGGCCTCTTCCTGGCTGAACGTCTTCTCCGCCTGTTCGATCAGGGTGAGCAGGTCACCCATGTCGAGGATGCGGGAGGCCATCCGGTCAGGGTGGAACGCGTCGAAGTCGTCGAGCTTCTCGCCGTTCGACGCGAACATGATCGGCTTGCCGGTCACCGAGGCGATGGAGAGCGCGGCACCGCCACGGGCGTCACCGTCGAGCTTCGAGAGAACGACACCGTCGAAGCCGACGCCGTCCCGGAAGGCCTCGGCCGTGTTGACGGCGTCCTGGCCGATCATGGCGTCGACGACGAAGAGGATCTCGTCGGGCGAGACGGCGTCCCGGATGTCCGCGGCCTGCTGCATCAGCTCGGCGTCGATACCGAGGCGGCCGGCGGTGTCCACGATCACGATGTCGTGGACCTTGCTCTTCGCGAACTCCATGGAGTCCCTGGCGACCTTGACCGGGTCACCGACCCCGTTGCCCGGCTCGGGCGCGTACACCGCGACCCCGGCCCGCTCGGCGACGACGCTGAGCTGGTTGACGGCGTTGGGGCGCTGGAGGTCGGCTGCGACGAGAAGGGGCGAGTGCCCCTGGTCCTTGAGCCACTTGCCGAGCTTGCCCGCGAGGGTGGTCTTACCGGCACCCTGGAGACCGGCGAGCATGATGACGGTCGGGGGCTGCTTGGCGAAGCGGAGGCGGCGGGTTTCGCCGCCCAGGATCGTGACCAGCTCTTCGTTGACGATCTTGAGGACCTGCTGGGCCGGGTTCAGCGCCTTGGAGACGTCGGACCCGAGGGCACGCTCCTTGACGTTCTTGATGAACGTCCGCACGACCGGCAGGGCCACGTCGGCTTCGAGGAGCGCGATGCGGATCTCGCGGGCCGTGGCGTCGATATCGGCCTCGCTGAGCCGGCCCTTCCCGCGGAGAGATTTGAAAGTCGCGCTGAGGCGGTCGGAGAGGGTATCGAACACGGTGGCGTCGGTCCTCGGAGTCGGGGGACAAGATGGGCTGCTCCCAAGGGTATCCGGCCCCGCAAACAAATCGTCCCCGCCCGCCGATTCGGCGGGCGGGGACGGACTCCCAGCGCGCGCGGGGAGCAGGCTTCGCAGAGGCGTCCCTCACCGCGGAGGTCGGGACCATCCCGCGTGGGCGGGAGCACTCGGCCTCAACGAGCAGGGGCGGGCCGCAGTCACCCCCGCAACATCTCCTCCAGCTTCCGCGCCACCGTCGACGCCTCGCCCACCGGCAGGGGCACGCCCTTGCTGTTGGTCACGTAGAACGCGTCCACGGCATTGGAACCCAACGTGCTGACGTGCATGCTCCGCACCCGCACGGCCGCGTCCTCCAGTGCCCGCCCTATCCGGTGCAGCAGCCCCGGGGCGTCCTGTGCGCGCACCTCGATCACCGTGGCCAGCCGGGAGGCGGTCGGATGTACGGTCACCCGGGCCGGCGGCGCCACCACGCCCCGGCGCCGCGGATACGCCGCGTCCCGCTCGGCCAACCGCCCCGCGATGTCCAGGGAGCCGTCCAGTGCCCGTACGAGGTCGGCGCGCAGGCGGGCCGCCTGGGGCAGGGAGCCGTATTCGGCGGCGACGCGCCAGTCGAGGAGCAGGACCGCGCCCTCCACGCCGTCGGGGAGGTCCAGTGCGCGCAGTTCCGCCGTGCGGACGGTCAGACGGTGCATCGCGAGGACGCCGGCCACCGCGGGCAGGACGCCCGGCTGGTCCGGTACGGCGATCAGGAGTTCCACGCCGAGGGGTTCGGGTTCGCCCGGGGATGCCGCCGCGGGCTCCTCCACCGACGCCTCCGCCGGGGGCTCCGTCTGGGCGCGCAGCGACAGCACCGGACCGCCCGTGCGGAACGCCTCGATGGCGAGCCGTTCCTGTTCGGCGGTGGGCGCCGCGGCCACGGGCTCCTCGGAGGCGTCCCCGGCGAGCACGGCGGCGACCCGCTTCACCAGGTCGGCGACGAGCGAACCGCGCCAGGACGACCAGGCGGCCGGACCCGTCGCCAGCGCGTCGGACTCGGTGAGCGCGTGGAGCAGTTCCAGCGTGCTCTGGGTGCCGACCGCCTCGGCGACCGAGCGCACGGTGGCCGGGTCCTCCAGGTCACGCCGGGTGGCGGTGTCGACGAGCAGCAGATGATGACGTACGAGAGTCGCCAGCACCGCCACGTCCGCGCGGTCGAAGCCGATGCGGGCGGCCACGTCCTTCGCGATGATCTCGCCCGCGACGGAGTGGTCGCCGGGCCAGCCCTTGCCGATGTCGTGCAGCAGCGCGGAGACGAGGAGGAGGTCGGGACGGCTGACCCGGCGGGTGAACTCGGAGGCCCGGACGGCCGTCTCGATCAGGTGGCGGTCGACCGTCCAGATGTGGACGGCGTTGCGCTGCGGGCGGCAGCGGACCCGCTCCCAGTCGGGGAGGAAGTGGGTGATCAGGCCTTCGGCCTCCAGCGCCTCCCAGACGTCGATGGTCGGGCTGCCGGAGCCCAGCAGGGTCACCAGTTGCTCGCGGGCCTCGGCCGGCCACGGGGTCGGCAGCGGTCGTGCCGCCGCTGCCATACGGCGGACCGCGTGCAGGGACAGCGGAAGGCCCGCCTGGGCGGCCGCAGCGGCGGCGCGCAGCGGCAGTACGGGGTCGCGGTCGGGGCGCGCGGCGCGGGCGAGCACCACCTCGCCGTCCTGCTCCACGACCCCCTCCGCCAAGGGGGAACGTTCCGGCGCCGGCTTGCCGCCGCCCAGCATGGCGCGCAGGCGCGGGCGTACAGCGCGCGATCGCAGCACGCGCCCCACCTCGCGCCAGGTCACGTCACTCGCGTACGACACGACGCGTGCCGCCTCGTACACCTGCCGCAGGAGGGTGTCGGCGTCGAGGAGTCCGAGTTCCGCGGCTACCTGGTCCTGCTCCTGGAGGGCGAGGCGGTCGGTGGCGCGGCCGGTCGTGAGGTGGAGGGCGTCGCGGACGTCCAGCAGGCGCCGGCGCGCGTCGGCGAGGCCCTCGCGCGGGGCGTCGGCCAGCCAGGAGGCCGCGACCGCGCGCAGGGCGGTCGCGTCGCGCAGGCCACCGCGGGCCTCCTTGAGGTCGGGTTCGAGGAGGTACTGCAGCTCGCCCTGGCGTTCGGCCCGTTCGCCGCAGAGTTCCTGGAGTTCGGGGAGGCGTTTGGGGGCCTGGTTGCGCCAGTCGGCGAGGACGGCGGTGCGCAGGCCGGCCGTGAGGCCGAGGTCGCCGGCCAGGTGGCGGGCGTCCAGCAGACCCAGCTGCACCTTGAGGTCCTCGCCCGACACCTTCCGGGCCTCGGACTGTGTCCGGACGGAGTGGTCGAGGGCGAGGCCCAGGTCCCAGACGGGGTACCAGAGACGGTCCGCGAGGGCCGCGACCCCGGCGGAGTCGCTGCCGTCGTGCAGGAGAAGCAGGTCCAGGTCGCTGCGCGGGGAGAGTTCCCCTCTGCCGTAGCCGCCGACGGCGACCAGGGAGACTCCGCGCAGCCCCTCGGCCCCCGCCGTGAACAGGCCGCTCAGCCACTCGTCCGTCAGTTCGGCCAGGGCCGCACGGCGCGGCGGCCCGGACCGCGCCTCCTCAGTGAGGAGGCGCAGCCGGGCCGCCGCATAGCCGCTGGGTCCCGAGTCCTCTGCATCCTTACGCACGTCCGTACTCGTCACCCAGCGACTCCTGTTCTTCTTTGCTGCCTCAGAGCGCGTCCGGGCCGCGCTCGCCGGTCCGGACCCGGACGGCCGTCTCGACCGGGAGGGACCAGACCTTGCCGTCACCGATCTTGCCGGTCCTGGCCGCCTTGACGATGACGTCGATCAGGCCCTCGGCGTCGTCGTCCTCGGCGAGGACCTCGATACGGATCTTGGGAACCAGGTCGACCGTGTACTCGGCGCCTCGGTAGACCTCGGTGTGGCCCCGCTGACGACCGTAGCCGCTCGCTTCGGTGACCGTCAGGCCGTGGACCCCGAAGGCCTGCAGGGCCTCCTTGATCTCGTCGAGCCGGTGGGGCTTCACGACGGCGGTGATGAGCTTCATGCGTCCACCTTCTTGCTCTCGCCACCGACGGCCGCCGGGGGAACGGACGTACGGGCCGAGCCTCCGCCGGCGCCGCTGAAGTCGTATGCGGTCTCAGCGTGCTCGGCCTGGTCGATGCCGGCGACCTCGTCGTCCTCGGAGACGCGCATACCGATCGTCTTGTCGAGGAGGAAGGCGAGGATCGCGGAGACGACCAGGGAGTAGCCGAGTACCGCGAAGACACCGGCGCACTGCTTCCAGAACTGGTCGAGGCCGCCGCCGTAGAAGAGGCCCTCGACCTCGGACTGGCCCTTGCCGCTGGCGAGGAAGCCGACGAGCAGGGAGCCGACGACACCACCGACGAGGTGGACACCGACGACGTCGAGCGAGTCGTCGTAACCGAGCTTGTACTTGAGGCCGACGGCCATGGCGCACAGCAGACCGGCGACGGCGCCGACGACGATCGCGCCGACCGGGGTGACCGACCCGCCCGAGGGGGTGATGGCGACCAGACCCGCGACCGCGCCGGAAGCGGCGCCCAGCGTGGTGAACGCGCCGTGGCGGATCTTCTCGTAGACGAGCCAGGCGAGCATGGCGGCGGCGGTGGCGACCTGCGTGTTGACGAACATCAGCGAGCCGACGCCGTCGTCGTTGCCCAGCCACGAGCCGGCGTTGAAGCCGAACCAGCCGAACCACAGGAGGCCCGCGCCGAGCATGACCAGCGGGAGGCTGTGCGGACGCATCGGGTCCTTCTTGAAGCCGACGCGCTTGCCGATGACCAGGATCACGCCGAGTGCCGCGGCACCCGCGTTGATGTGGACCGCGGTACCACCGGCGAAGTCGATGACGCCGAGCTCGAAGGCCCAGCCGCCCGCGCCCCACACCCAGTGGGCGACCGGGAAGTACACGATGGTGGCCCACAGGGCGACGAACAGCGCCCACGCGGTGAACTTCACGCGGTCCGCGAGGGCACCGCTGATCAGGGCGGGCGTGATGATCGCGAACATCATCTGGAAGACCAGGAAGGCCAGGATCGGGATGGTGTAGCCGTCCCACAGATCGGCGGTGCCGATGTCACTGAGACCGACCCAGCCCGAGGTCCAGCCGATGATGCCGCCCTTGTCGGTGCCGAAGGCGACCGAGAAGCCGTACAGCACCCACAGGATGGTGACGATGCCGATGCTGATAAAGCTCATCATCAACATGTTCAGGGTGCTCTTGACGCGGACCATGCCTCCGTAGAAGAAGGCGAGTCCGGGGGTCATGAGCAACACCAGGGCCGAACAGATAAGCATGAACCCGGTGTTTGCGGCAGACAGCGTGGGAGCGTCTGCGGCTAGCGTGATGGCGGCTGATGCCATCGGCGTCTCCTCGTCATTGGTACGGCCCCGTGCGGGCGAAGCCTGAGCGGATTGAGGGGTGGGCCGGTTATGCGCCAGACATTGACGCAGCGCCGTTTCGGTCGACGCCCCTCGATGTTTCGCCGCAGTGACGAAGGTGCCTCTTGTGTTACGGATCGATGAACTGGCAGATGTCGGACACGCCGATCGTTATCGTGGCGCAACCTTCACCGCAGACAATGGGCCGGCCGCGGCGGGCCTTCCGATGACCTGGCACGGGGGAGCCGAGTCGGGCTGTTCGGGAGGGCCTGCCGCGGCCGGGGTTTCGGGGTTCAGACCGCCTCCGCGGTCTCGGGCAGATCGATCGCGAGCTGGTCGGTCAGGTCCACGACCTCGGCGAGGTCCCCGAAGTCACGTACGGCCGTGTCGACGGTCTTTCGGATACGAGTGTTGACCCGCTCGGAGCGCACCTTCCTGGCGATTCCCATGGCCTCGGCGGCCAGCACCGTGGCGCGCTCGGGCTCCCGCTGAAGCAGGTGGACCGTCGCCATGCCGATCAGGTTCAGTGCGTACGACCGCTGGTGATCTGTGTCCTTCGCGAACAGATCGACGGCATTGCGCATCAGGGGCTCGGCCAGAGAGGCGTAGGTGGGGCTGCGGCCTGCGACATAGGCCAGGTCGCGGAACGAGTGGGAGTTCTCGCCGCACAGTTCCGCCTCGGAGAAGAAACCGATCCAGTCGGGGTCGGGCTCGTCCCAATCGTGTACGTCCGCGAACGTGTCCTCGGCCATCCGCACCGCCCGCTTGCACTTTCCGGGCTGCCCCATATTGGCGTATGCGCGCGCCTCCATCGCATACAGCATGGCCTGGGTGCGAGGGCTCGCGCAGTCACGGCTGCCGTACTGCGCGAGATGGATCAGTTCGAGGGCGTCGTCCGGCCGCCCGAGGTGGATCATCTGGCGGCTCATGGACGACAGGACATACGACCCGAGGGGCTTGTCCCCGGCCTCCTTGGCCGCGTGCAGGGCGAGGACGAAGTACTTCTGGGCGGTCGGCTGGAGTCCCACGTCGTACGACATCCAGCCGGCGAGTTCGGCCAGCTCGGCGGCGACCTTGAACAGCTTGCGGGAGGTGGCGTCGGGCTGGGGTTCCTGGAGGAGGTCCGTCACCTCGTGCAGCTGGCCGACCACCGCTTTGCGGCGCAGCCCGCCGCCGCACTGCGCGTCCCACTGCCGGAACATCGCGGTGGTGGACTCCAGCAGTTCCAGCTCGGGCTTCGAGAGCCGGCCGGCCCGGCGCGCGGCGGACGGGTGCTCGGGCTCCTCGGGCGGTGCGGGAGGCACGGGGACGAGCCAGCGCTGCATGGGCTCGATGAGGGTGGGGCCGGCGGAGAGGGCCAGTGCGGTCCCGAGGAAGCCGCGGCGCGCCAGCATCAGGTCGCTGCGCGAGAACTCGCTGAGCAGGGCCACCGTCTGCGGCCCCGTCCAGGGCAGGTCGACGCCGGACGCGGACGGTGACTGACGGGCGGTGCGCAGCCCCAGGTCCTCCACCGAGACGACACAGCCGAAGCGCTCGGAGAACAGCTCGGACAGGATGCGCGGGATCGGCTCGCGCGGGTTCTCCCCGTCGAGCCAGCGCCGGACGCGCGAGGTGTCCGTCGAGATGTGACTGGCCCCCAACTGGCGTGCCCGGCGGTTCACTTGACGCGCCAGTTCGCCCTTGGACCAGCCGCTGCGCACGAACCACGAGCCGAGCAGCTCATTCGGGCGCTTGTCAGCGCTCGTCGCGCTTCCGCCGTTGCCGCCCACTGGAACGCCCCCATCCCTGAGACCACTTGCCGCCGAGTGCGCCAAGCCTTATCAGAATGCCGGTAAATAGGCTTCGCGTCCGGCGGTTTACACCCTTCGAACGGGAAACCGACTTGCCTCCGGCATACCCACAGACGCATGCACCCCCAGGCCTCGTGCACTCAAAGTAATCCCACGATCACGGCTCCGGCCATGGCGATCCCGGAAACGCCACCATTCGCCACCCCTTCGAATGAACTCGCGGGCGCCTACACAGGATTCACTTGACAGTGGACGACCGGGGGTGGGCGGAGCGGTGCACGCGAGGGCGCACGCCGCCGAGCGCACCACCCGAAGCACTTCTGGGCGCCGACTGGAACAGGTGACGGCAGGCAGGGGTGCCGGGCAGTCGGAAACACAGGGTTACGTTCCACTTGCATCTCGTAACCACCGGTGCGTCGGACCCGTTGGAGGGGGCATGGGCTTCACGATCGGCAGCAGCCGGGGTATCCGCGAGATCCGGACCGGTACGCGCCGCCGCGGCCGCTCCTCGGAGTGCACCGCCGTGGCCGAGTACACCGGCCTCTGGGGCTGGGACGTGGTGGCCGGCGCCCGCGCGGCCGGCGGCGCCTGCTCCTGCGGTCTGACCGACTGCCCGACGCCGGGCGCCCACCCCCTGAGCTTCGCACCCCGGGTCACGGCCGGCGCCACACTCGACGACGTCACGGACACCTGGGGCCAGTTCCCCGGAGCCTCGGTCATGCTCCCCGTGGGCCGCGCCTTCGACGTCATCGAGGTCGCCGAACCGGCCGGCCGCCACGCCCTGGTCCGCCTGGAGCGCATGGGCCTGCCCCTCGGCCCGGTCACGGCCACCCCTGAGGGCCGCGCCCAGTTCTTCGTCGCCCCCGGCGCCGCGACGGAGCTGCCGGCGCTCCTCTACCGCATGGGCTGGGACGACGCGACCCTCGACCTGCACGGCCTGGGCGCGGGTACGTATCTCACGGCACCCCCGTCCGACCGGGGCGGCCTCGGCCCGGTCACCTGGCTGCGCCCGCCCGCCCTGGACACGGCGACGAACCCGCCGGCGGCAAGGCTGCTGCTGGGGACGCTGGCCTATGTGGCGCACCGGTCGCGGGCGTAGCACACAGGCTCTCCGCACAGGGCGACGCAGCAAGGCGCCCGTTCCCAACTGCACCTTGGGGACGGGCGCCTCTCGTACGGCCTACGGACATCCGGAGGTGGTGGCGGTCACTCCCCGACAAGGGCGTCGACAAACGCCTCCGGCTCGAACGGAGCCAGATCGTCAGCCCCCTCACCGAGCCCGACCAGCTTCACGGGCACACCCAGCTCGCGCTGTACGGCGATGACGATGCCGCCCTTGGCGGTGCCGTCGAGCTTGGTGAGCACGATGCCGGTGATCTCGACGACCTCGGCGAAGACGCGGGCCTGGACCAGTCCGTTCTGCCCGGTCGTGGCGTCGAGCACGAGCAGCACCTCGTCGAGCGGGGCGTGCTTCTCGACGACGCGCTTGACCTTGCCGAGCTCGTCCATGAGCCCGGTCTTGGTGTGGAGCCGCCCGGCGGTGTCGATCAGCACGACATCGGCACCGGCCTCGATACCTTCCTTGACGGCATCGAAGGCGACCGAAGCGGGGTCACCACCCTCGGGACCGCGCACGGTACGGGCCCCGACGCGGTCGCCCCAGGTCTGGAGCTGGTCGGCGGCGGCGGCCCGGAAGGTGTCGGCGGCACCGAGTACGACGTTCTTCCCGTCGGCGACGAGCACGCGCGCGAGCTTGCCGGTGGTAGTGGTCTTGCCGGTGCCGTTGACGCCGACGACCATCACGATACCCGGGGTGTCGAGGTTCGAGTCGGTGTTCACGGACCGGTCGAACTCGGGTACGAGGAGCTGGAGCAGTTCCTCGCGCAGCAGTCCGCGCAGCTCGGCGGGCGTACGGGTGCCGAGCACCCTCACGCGCTCGCGCAGTCGTTCGACCAGCTCCTGAGTGGGCTGGACACCGACGTCGGCGGTGAGGAGGGTGTCCTCGATCTCCTCCCAGGTCTCGTCGTCAAGATGCTCGCGCGCGAGGAGCGTGAGCAGCCCCTTGCCGAGCGCGTTCTGCGACCGGGAAAGCCGGGCGCGCAGCCGGATCAGTCGGCCGGCGGTGGGCTCCGGCACCTCGATCGCGGGAGCGGCGGGAGGTTCCTCGACGGCGACGGACGAGGCGTCCGCACCTTCCGGGAGATCCACTTCCTCTATCGTGCGGCGCGGTTCGTCGCGCGGCGTCTCGGCCTCCTCGCCGACGTGCGGCTCGGCCGGAGGGGCGGTGAGGTCGGGTGTCGTGGGGGGCGCCGGGGGCAGCGGCTTCTTCCTGCGGCTGCCGACGACGAGCCCACCGAGCACACCGAGCACGACCACGGCGATGACTACAGCAAGGATGATGGTTTCCATAGCCGCACCAGTATGCGTGACCTCCCACTCGGACGTTCGTTGTCCATGCGGGGCCGCAGGCCCCACCGGGCCGGGCTGGCCCGCCGTCCGACTTCACGTCGGCCGGGAAGCCCTCAGGGGCGGAGTCACAGCCCGTCCAGTATGGCTGGACGCGTCGGGTACGCGGAGCAGCGTCCCCAGGGTGTGTCACGGCCCATCCGGTGGACCGTGACACACCCTCCCCGTTGTCTGTGGCTGGCACCTCGCACGGCCACCCCCTGGCCACCTGACGATCCGTCAGTTACCGTCCCCTCCACACCGCCGACGAAGGGGATCGGTCCCATGCCCGTCACCGTCGTACGTTTCAACCTGGTCGCCCCCGACGCCACCCCCGCCGACCTCCGCGTCCGCTACCAGGCCGCGATCGGGATGGCCGCGTACGCCGACGCCCACGGCATCACCACCGTCCAGACGGAGGAGCACCACGGCGTCGCCAACAACTGGCTGCCCTCGCCGTTCGCGTTCGCGGGGGCCGTTTTCGGGGCGACGCGGCGGATCGCGGTGACCGTGTCGGCGGTGATCGGCCCGTTGCACGACCCCCTGAGGCTCGCCGAGGACATCGCCGTACTCGATCTGCTGAGCGGTGGACGGCTGGTCACAGTCGCCGGGATCGGATACCGGCCCGAGGAGTACGCCCACTTCGGCGCCGACTGGAAGCGGCGCGGCAAGCTCCAGGACGAGCTGCTGGAGACCCTTCTGAAGGCCTGGACCGGGGAGGAGTTCGAGTACCACGGCCGTACGGTCCGGGTCACTCCGCGCCCGTGCACCGACCCGCACCCCCTGCTCCTGGTGGGCGGCTCGTCGAAGGCGGCGGCCAGGCGGGCCGCCCGTCTGGGGCTCCCGCTCTTCCCGAGCGCCCACCTGCCCGAACTGGAGGCCTACTACAAGGAGCGGCTGGTCGAGTACGGCACCGAGGGCTGGACGATGATGCCGGCCGCCGAAACCCCGCTGCTGCACATCACCGAGGACCCGGACCGGGCGTGGGCCGAGCACGGCCGGCACTTCCTGCACGAGGCCCGGACATACGCCTCCTGGCAGTCCGGCGACATCCGGTCCGCCGTGAAGTCGGCGGCCTCGACGGTCGAGGAACTTCGCGCCGAGGGCGTCTACCGGATGCTGACGCCCGAGGAGTGCGTGGCACAGGGCCTGGACAACTACGTACTGCATCCGCTGTCGGGCGGGATGCCGGTGGAGGAGGGGTGGCGGAGCCTGCGGCTGTTCGGGGAGCGGGTGGTGCCGGAGCTGGCCGGCTGACGGTCCCCTGTATCCGGTGGGCCGTCCCCGGCCGTCGGTGGTCCACAGTCCCCGTGAGCACGTACGAAGACCGCCGCCCCGGCCTGGGCAGTGGCCGGAGCGACGGCGAGGACCACGCCTTCAAGTTTCGAAGTCAGAAGCGCGGACGATGTGAGAGATAGGCATGCGCAAGGTGGATTGCGTTCGAGTCTTGAAGGAAAGAAGTGGGGCTAGCGGAGTCGCTGTGAAATCACCTTCGACACCCCGTCGCCCTGCATGGAGACGCCGTACAACGCGTCGGCGACCTCCATAGTGCGTTTCTGGTGCGTGATCACGATCAGCTGGGAGGCCTCCTGGAGCTCCTGCATGATCCGGATCAGCCGCTGGAGGTTGGTGTCGTCGAGGGCCGCCTCGACCTCGTCCATCACATAGAACGGGCTGGGACGAGCCTTGAAGATCGACACGAGCAGCGCGACCGCGGTCAGCGACCGCTCGCCGCCGGACAACAGGGACAGCCGCTTGACCTTCTTGCCCGGGGGCCGGGCCTCCACGTCCACACCCGTGGTGAGCATGTTGTCGGGATCGGTCAGGATCAGCCGCCCCTCGCCACCCGGGAACAGCCGGCTGAAGACGCCCTCGAACTGCACCGCCGTGTCCCGGTAGGCCTCGGCGAAGACCTGCTCGACGCGCTCGTCGACCTCCTTCACCACCTGCAGCAGATCCGCACGCGTCTTCTTCAGGTCCTCGAGCTGCTCACTGAGGAACTTGTGACGCTCCTCCAGCGCCGAGAACTCCTCCAGGGCGAGCGGGTTGACCTTGCCGAGCTGCTGGTAGGCCCGCTCGGCCGCCTTGAGCCGCTTCTCCTGCTCCGCCCGGTGGAAATGCTTCGGCTGGTTGCGCGGGTGCTCCGGGTCCTCGGGCAGCTCCTCGCCCTCGGCGGGGGGCGAGGGCGGCACCAACTGGTGCGGGCCGTACTCGGACACCAGCCCCTCCGGTTCCACACCGAGTTCCTCCAGCGCCTTGGTCTCCAGCTGCTCGATCCGCAGCCGCTTCTCGGCGCCGAGTACCTCACCGCGGTGAACTGAATCCGTCAACTTGTCGAGTTCTGCCTTGAGATCGCGCCCGTGACCGCGAGCAGCCGCCAGTTCCTGTTCCCGCCGCGCCTTGGCCGCATCGGCGGCGACCCGTTCCGCCTCGGCCCGGCCGAGCGACACCTCGACGTGCGCGAGCAGCTGCCGCGCACCGGAGGCGACGGCTTCCGCGACGGCCGCCTCGTGTCTGAGCCGCGCCCGCCGCTGCTCGGCACGCGCGCGTGCCTCACGTTCGGCACGTGCGGCCCGGTCGAGCGAGTCGGCCCGTCCGGCCAGTCCCCTGACCCGTTCCTCGTGTGTACGGACCTGGAGCCGGGCCTCCATCTCGGTCTGCCGCGCGTTGGCGCCGTCGGCGGCGAGCCGATCCCGCACCCCCGTGTCGGGCTCCTCCTCGGCGGGCATCTCCTCAACGACCGCCAGCCGCTCCGCGAGCTCATCGGCATCCTGTACGGCCCTGTCGAGCGCTTCCTGCGCCCGCGCCGCGGCCGCGGTCGACCTCTCGGCCTCTCCTGCGGCGCCCCTGGCCTGGCCGGCGAGCCGCCCGAGCTGCTGGGCGACGGCCGACTTCTCCCGGTCGACGGCCCGCCGCCGCTCCCCCAACTCCTCGACGAACGCGGCACACTCCTTGCGCCGTTCCCCGGCAAGCCGCTGCGTCTCGGCCAAATCCTCGCACCGCACGGCCAGTTCATCGAGCTGGGCGGCGGCTTCGTCGACGGAGGCCTGCACTTCCAGCAGGCTCGGCGCCCCGGCGGACCCGCCGTGCGCGAAGTGGGCGCCCAGCAGATCCCCTTCGGCGGTCACAGCGGTCAACTCCGGCCGCGTGTACACCAGTTCCTCAGCGTCTTCGAGCGTCCCGACGACCACGATCCCGCGCAGCAACCTCCGCACGGCGGGCAGGAGTTCGGCGGGACCACGGACGAGATCGGCGGCACGGGGAGGCCCGGCCTGCGCTCCGGAGACATCGGTGTCCCGTACGCCGACGAGGCCGCCACCCTCGGCCGGACCGCCCGCAGAACCCGAGCCGGCACCCAGCCCATCGCCGGAACACGGACCGATACCCGCAACACCCCCCAAGCCAGACGCACCCGCCCCAGACTCCCCCACCCCCAGCCGCCCCGCCCCCGGCGAACCACCCACGGATCCCGAGCCGGCACCCGACCCGTCACCGGATTTCAGAGCCACATCCGCAGCGCCCGGCACCGCCACACCACTCGCATCCGTACCCGGCTCCCCCGCCGGACCGCCCGGCCGCCGCAGCCCGTCCCCCGGCTCTCCCGGCGCGCCCGCCAGCAGCAGCGAGGCGCGCCCGCCGTCCTCCTTGCGCAGCAACCGGATCGCGGCCGCCGCCGACGCCGGGTTCGTCACCGCGATCGCGTCCGCCGCCGCGCCGAAGGCCGCGGCCAGGGCGACCTCGTGGCCAGGGGTGACCGTCAGCAGTTCGGACGCCGGGCCGAGCAGGCCGGTGAGTCGGTCCTGCGCGGCCAGCAGCACGCCCGTGCCGTCCTTTCGCCGCA
Organism: Streptomyces sp. ADMS; assembly: GCF_033441795.1. Taxonomy (NCBI): domain Bacteria; kingdom Bacillati; phylum Actinomycetota; class Actinomycetes; order Kitasatosporales; family Streptomycetaceae; genus Streptomyces; species Streptomyces sp. ADMS. The sequence goes on from NZ_JAVFVX010000005.1 coordinate 124,683, forward strand.
GGCCGAGGGCCAGTGCCTCGTGGCGGGCCTGGGTGGCGGCGCGCCGGCGTTCCGCTGACGTGGCCGCTTCGCGGGCCGCCGTGAGGGCCGATTCCGCGTCGGCCAGGGCCACCTTCGCCGCGTCGTGGCGTTCCGCCAGGTCCGCGTCGCCGGCGTCGAGGCCGTCGACCTCGGCCTTCAGGGTCTCGTACTCCTCCTGGGCCGCGACCGCCCGTTCGTGCGCCTCGTCGCGAGAGGCGGCGAGGCGGTCGATCTCGGCCTGGGCGCCGGCCGCACGCGACCGGGCGGCGTTGACCTGGCCGTTCAGCCGGGCCAGGCCCTCACGGCGGTCGGCGATCGCGCGAGCCACGTCCTTCAGACGCCGTTCCTCGACGGCGAGGTCGCGCTCCAGTTCGGCGCGGTGCGCGACCGTGTCCTCCAGCGCGTGTTCGGCCGCCTCCAGGGCCGCTTCCAGCTCGGCCTCCTGCTCACGGATGCGCGCGGCCTCGCGCTCCATGTCCTCGGGCTCACGTCCGCGCCGCTCCTCGTCGGGGGCGGAGGTGGCGCTCTTCACGCGCGCGTCGGCCAGCGAGACGGTGCCGCGCACGCGTTCGGCGAGCTGGGAGAGCTCGTACCAGGTCTGCTGCGCGCGCTGGAGGCGCGGTGCGAGCTGCCGTACCTCGTCCTCCAGCAGTGCCTCGCGCTGGAGGGCCTTCTTCAGCTCTGCCTCCGCCGCGTCCTTGCGTTCCTTGAGCGCGGCCTCGTCCGCGACCTCCGTCTGCAGCGCCCCCCGCAGCCGTACGAGATCGTCGGCGAGGAGCCGGAGCCGGGCGTCGCGCAGGTCCGCCTGGATGACCGCCGCCCGGCGCGCGACCGCCGCCTGCCGCCCCAGCGGCTTCAGCTGGCGCCGCAGTTCGTCGGTGAGGTCCTGGACGCGGGCGAGGTTCGCCTGCATGGCGTCCAGCTTGCGCAGCGCCTTCTCCTTGCGCTTGCGGTGCTTCAGTACGCCGGCCGCCTCCTCGATGAAGGCGCGGCGCCCCATCGGATCGGCGTGCAGTACGGAGTCCAGCTGGCCCTGGCCGACGATGACGTGCATCTCGCGACCGATGCCGGAGTCGGACAGCAGTTCCTGGATGTCCAGCAGCCGGCAGGTGTCGCCGTTGATCTGGTACTCGCTGCCGCCGTTGCGGAACATGATCCGCGTGATGGTGACCTCGGCGTACTCGATGGGCAGCGCGCCGTCGGAGTTGTCGATGGTCAGGGACACCTCGGCGCGGCCGAGCGGCGGACGCCCGGTGGTGCCGGCGAAGATGACGTCCTCCATCTTGCCGCCGCGCAGCGACTTGGCGCCCTGTTCGCCCATGACCCAGCTGAGCGCGTCCACGACATTGGACTTGCCCGAGCCGTTCGGTCCCACGACGCACGTGATGCCCGGCTCGAACCGGAGTGTGGTCGCCGAGGCGAACGACTTGAACCCGCGGAGGGTCAGGGCCTTGAGGTGCACGCCGCTGGACTCTACCTTCCGCCGGTATGTCACACGATGAACCCCCGGATACCCCCCGGCGGTTTCACCGATGAACGTGCAGGGCACATCAGACGTTGAAGAGAGTGGAGAACGTGAGGAAGCGCCACTCGGAACCACGGGGACGCACGCGGGGACGCACAACGAAATAAAGAAGGGACGCCGAAGCGTCCCTTGCAATACTCTGGCAAACTCTGACAGCTCAGCGGTTGATACGGGCAGCCTCAACCACTGGGTGTCATGTGCGATGCGCAGTGCTGATGCAATGCGTTACCGATGCAGTGATCAGGTGAGCGCAGGCTCTGCCTGGCGTGCGTCGATGCTCTCGAGAAGCGAGTCGTGAGAAGCGGCAGCCGTCAGCGCGTCGTTCTCCGCCTGGATGCGTCCGAGTTCGGATTCCAGGTCCTGTACGCGCTGCTGGAGCCGTCGCATCTCGGCGAGGAGTCGCGGGTCAGAGCCGCCGACGTAACCGAGAAGCGCCTTTGCCATGATGGATGGTCCTCCACACTGAGTGACCGACCGAAGCGGTGTGGGTCGTGAGGGAAACGCACCCGCGATGCTTGGCACTCTGGAGTTCTTGCTGCCGTTCTTACATGCCAAACAGCTAAGGTGCGCGGGGCTTTCAGCGTCTCACCAAAAAGTTTGACGGTCAACACGATCACGCCCCGTATTGGCGGGCTACCCGGGGGCGCGCAGCCCTCTGCGGGCGGCGCTGCGGCTCCGGCGGGGCCCGAGGGCGTGGCGACAAGCGGTTTCTGCGGAGCCTGCCATGACCTGCGCTTCTTGGCAACCACCAGGCCGTTTCCGCTGTGGACAGGCGCGTGCGGCATGTCCACGGGCCGCCGCCCGGGCCGCTCCACAGAACCGCCTCAGCGGATGGCGAAGCCGTCGTAGACACGGCGAGGTGTGTCCCAGATCTCGGTGACACCGTCCACGCGGCCGGGCGTGTCGTTACCCCGCAGCCAGTCGAGCAGTCCTTCACAGCCCTGACGCGCACCTTCCGCGACCACTTGCACACGACCGTCGTCCAAATTGAGAGCAAAACCACTCAGGCCGCCGATCTCCAGGGCCTTCGCCCGCGTGAACCAGCGGAAACCCACGCCCTGCACGCGTCCCCGCACCCAGGCCACCAGCCGTACATCCTCGTTCATGGGTGCACGCTAACGGGCCAATGTCTCTCTCAGCACTTCCTCCCCTTGCGCCATGGGGTACCGTCCCCACCCAACGAATCTCATATGAAACTCACTCGTTCGAGTGAGTAACCCTGACCGCAAGGACGAGGAAGGCCAAAACATGGGACGCCACCGACGCTCCGCCGCCGGCCGCGCCGCCACGGGTCGCGCCACGGGGGTCACGGAACCATACGATTCGGACACCGAAGGCTACGGATCCGGCCACGGGCCGTACGAGCCCCAGGTCCCGCACACCCCTCATACCGCCTACAGCACGCTGTGGGACGATGCGCCCACCTCCGTGGGCATCGCCCCGTACCTGAACCCCGAGGCACACTCCGAGGCCTACGCGAGGAGTGACGCCTACCTCTTCGCCCCGGACGACACCGGCGCCCACGCGGCGGTGAACGGCGCCGGCGGGCCGGGGGCCAGTGGGACACGCCGCCGCAAGAAGAGGTCGTCCAGGCCGATCCGTACGGGCCTGCTCGGCGTGTCCGCCGCGGTCGCCCTGGGCACCGTCGCGGTCGCCACGGGCGTGCTGCCGGGCGGCGACAAGTACACGATCGGCGGCGGCAGCAGCGGCGACAAGGTGCAGGCCGCGGACTCCCCGACGAACGACGAGACGCAGCAGGGCGGGACGTCCGGCAGCGCCGACGAGGCCCGCGACAGCGGTACGTCGACGAGCCGCGACGCGGACCGCGACACGTCGTCCCCGTCGCCGTCCCCCTCCCGGTCGACCGCGTCGGCGGCCCCGACGACCAAGGCCCCGCCGAAGAAGTCGGCCGTCACGCCCAGCGAGGCGCCGGAGGCGAAGCCGACGCCCGCTCCGACGGAGTCGAAGGAGAAGCAGCAGTCCTCCGCCCCCATCACGGTGTCCGCGCAGGCCGCCGCCGAGGCGGAGGTGCTCCAGCTCGTCAACGAGGAGCGGGCGAAGGTGGGCTGCAGCGCGGTGTCCGCGAACAGCGCGCTGCGGGAGCTGGCGGAGGCGTTCAGCGAGGACATGGCCGCCCGGGGCTTCTTCGACCACACCGATCCCGACGGCCTCTCGCCCTGGGACCGGGCGGAGAAGGCCGGCATCACCAACCTCGGCGGCGAGAACATCGCCCGGGGACAGGCCGACGCCGCCGCGGTGATGGATGCCTGGATGAACAGCCCCGGCCACAAGGCGAACATCCTGAACTGCGACTTCAAGACGCTGGGAGTGGGGGTCCACTTCGGCTCGGGCGGCCCCTGGTGGACGCAGAACTTCGGCTACTGACCGCCGGAATCGCGCGATCCGACCGAGGATTGCACTAACTACCAGTTAGCGCAATCTTCAGGCCAGCGCTGCGCTCGCGTACGCTGGAGGCATGATGAACACCACGGAGGAGCAGTACCTCCCCTACGACGTGTTCGCCAGGGCCTGCCCGTCGCGCGGCACGCTGGAGCACGTCACGGGCCGCTGGGGCGCACTCACCCTCGGCGCCCTGCAGGAGGGCTCGCTCCGCTTCAACGAGCTGCGCCGTCGCGTCGACGGCGTGAGTGAGAAGATGCTCTCCCAGACGCTCCAGGCCCTGGAGCGCGACGGCCTGGTGCACCGCGAGGCCCAGCCGACGAACCCGCCGCGCGTGGACTACGAACTGACCGCCCTGGGCCGCGAGGTCGCCGAACGTCTCCTGGCGCTCATCCACTTCGTGGAGGGCCGCATGGACTCCGTACTGGAAGCACGCGAGAAGTACGACGAGATGCGAAGGCCGTAGAAGTCAGGGCGAAAGGCGCGGCGTCCGCTGGCACTTCGGACAGAAGTAGCTGGACCGGTTCATCCAGGGCAGGCGGCGCATCGGCGTCCCGCAGCGTTTGCAGGGCAGCCCCTCGCGTCCATATGCGTCGAGCGAACGGTCGAAGTACCCCGATTCGCCGTTGACGTTGACGTACAGACTGTCGAAGCTCGTGCCGCCCACGGCCAGCGCGGCGTTCATCACGTCCCGGACGTGGCCCAGCAGTTCGGCCGTGCGCGGCCGGGTGAAGCCCGCGGTCGGACGTTCGTAGTGAACGCGGGAGCGCCAAAGGGCCTCGTCCGCGTAGATGTTGCCGACGCCGCTGATCAACGACTGGTCGAGCAGGGCCCGTTTGATGGTCGTACGCTTCCGGCGCAGCGCCTGGTGAAAGGCCTCGTCGTCGAAGAGCGGGTCGAGGGGGTCGCGCGCGATGTGGGCGATGACGTCGGGCAGCCCGTCTGCGGTGTTGTCGTGCAACGACAGGCCGCCGAAGGTGCGCTGGTCGACGAAGCGCAGCTCGGTGGAGAGGTCGTCGGCGAACCGGACGCGAATACGCAGATGCTTCTCGTCGGTGGCCTCGTGCGGCTGCACCAGAAGCTGACCACTCATCCCGAGATGCGCCAGCACCGACTGGCCGGTGTCCTCCAACGGCAGCCAGAGATACTTCCCACGCCGACTGGGCGTACCGATGCGATGCCCTTTGAGCCGATGCGCGAAGTCATCGGCCCCGGCGACATGCCGCCGCACGGCCCGAGGATGCAGCACCTCGGCGTCAGCGACGGTGCGCCGGGCCACCCACCGGGCCAGTCCCCGGCGGACAACTTCGACTTCGGGCAACTCAGGCATGGAACTCCCCCAGCAAAAACGCGCCCCCATAGGAGCGCGGGGAACCGCGCGACAAGCCACAACGAACCCGCGGCCAGAAACAGCAGAAGAACACCAGCGCCGTCCCGCCAGGGACGGCGCTGGTGCACGCAAACTCAGGCAGACGTGGAGGAGGACGCCTCCACGTCATCCTCGACAGGCACCGCAGCCTCGGCTGCGGCCTCAGCCACAGCTTCCGCGGCAGCTGCTTTCGCACGCTCATCCGCTGCCTCGCGGATGGAACGCCAGGCCGACTCCGCGGCCTGCTGCTCCGCCTCCTTCTTGCTGCGGCCGGTGCCGGTGCCGTACGAGACGCCTCCGACGCGGGCGGCAGCGGTGAAGGTCTTCTCGTGGTCCGGGCCGGTCTCCGTGACCAGGTACTCGGGCACACCGAGTCCTTCGGTCGCGGTGAGTTCCTGGAGACTGGTCTTCCAGTCCAGGCCGGCACCGAGGTTCGAGGATTTCTCGATCAGCGGGTCGAAAAGACGGTGGACGAGTTCGCCCGCCGCGTCGAGACCCTGGTCGAGATAGACAGCGCCGATCACCGCTTCAAGGGTGTCGGCGAGGATGGACGCCTTGTCCCGCCCGCCCGTGCCCTCTTCACCCCGGCCGAGCCGGATGAAGGAGCCGAGTTCGAGCCCTCGGCCCACCTCCGCGAGCGCACGAGAGTTGACCACCGCGGCCCGCAGCTTGGCCAACTGGCCTTCTGGGAGGTCGGGGTGGGTGCGGTACAGCGTGTCCGTGACCACCAGACCGAGCACGGAGTCCCCGAGGAACTCCAGCCGCTCGTTGGTGGGCAGACCGCCGTTCTCGTACGCGTACGAACGGTGGGTCAGTGCTCGCACCAGAAGGGCGGACTCGAGCTGGTAGCCGAGCCGCCCTTCCAGAAGCGTGTGGGACGAGGCCGTGTCCGCCTTTTTCTTGGCGGTCGAGTCCGCCTGGGCGTCAGACATTGAGCCTCTCACCAGCCGCTCAGACCTCGAGGACCTGGCGCTTGTTGTAAGTGCCGCAAGACGGGCACGCGATGTGCTGCAGCTTGGGCTCGTGGCAGCGCTCGCACGCAACCAGGGTGGGGACCGCAGCCTTCCACTGCGACCGGCGGTGGCGCGTGTTGCTGCGCGACATCTTCCGCTTCGGAACAGCCACGGCTACTTCTCCTGCTTCTCGTCGACGCCCGCTTCCGCGTCGGCGCCGCTGATCTCGTCCTTCTCGCCGGGTTCGAGTGAACCGGCGAGTCCCTGCAGTGCCGCCCAACGGATATCGACGGCATCGTGGTGGTGGGCCGGGTCGTCCGCCAGCCGGGCTCCGCACTCGGAGCACAGGCCGGGGCAGTCGTCCTGGCACACCGGCTGCATCGGAAGTGCGAGCACCACCGCATCACGCAGCACGGGTTCGAGGTCGAACAAGCCGTCCTCGATGAAGAGCATGTCCTCGTCTTCCTCGGCGTCGTCGGCCGGCTCCGCTTTCACACGGCCCCGGTCGTCGGCGTCAGGGTACGAGAACATCTCCTGGAAGTCCGCTTCGAGCTGCTGCTCAAGCGGCTCCAGACACCTTACGCACTCCCCCTTGGCCCGTGCACGGGCGGTGCCTGTGACAAGCACACCTTCCATGACCGACTCCAGGCGGAGTTCGAGCTCCACCGGCGCGCCTTCCGGCACTCCGATGACACCCTGGATCCCGAGATCCTTGGGAGCGTCGATCTCACGGGTCAGGCGCTGCAGCGCGCCAGGACGCCGCCCCAGCTCGTGTGTGTCGAACACAAGAGGGTTGCGGTGGTCGAGGCGGGCGTTCAGGGCCATTCCTGCTTTCGATCTTCGATGCTCAGCTACTCGTCTTCCGGGCAGCGGTGATCGCAGAGGTACATGCGACCGAAGAGCCAGGATACTGGACCTTCCGCCCACGGCCCAATCCGGTCCCCGTAGCAGCGGCTCACTGCCCGCCGCGCCCCTGTTCGTAGGCGCGCAACTGCTCGGCACTGATCATGCCGGTGTCGAAGAGACTGGTCTCGTCGAGGGCCTGCGGCTGCTGCTGTTCCGGCTGGACGTAGCCCTGCTGAACCTGTGCGGGGTCGTAGGCGGCCTGCTGACCGTCGTACCCCTGGTAGGCGTAGGGGTCGGCCGACTGGTAGCCGTACGCGTCCTGCTGCTGGGCGTACGCCTGCTGGTAGCCGCCGTACGGGTCGGCGGGCTGCTGGTAGCCGTACTGGTCCTGCTGGCCGTACTGCTGCTGGGCCGGGATCTCCGCCGCCCGGGGCTGTTCGCCGAGGGTGTCCGGGGAGGCGGCGAGGTCGGCCAGGTAGTCGGCGTCACTGGTGTGCTGCCTCGGGGTGCCGTCGTCGTCCTGGCCCAGCGCGCCGAGGTCGTCGCTGGCGATGCGGCCGTGCAGGGTCTGCCGGCCGCGGCCGACCGCCTCCAGGGTCTTGGCGAGGACGGCCTCGAAGGCGCCGAGCTTCACGTCGACGTATTTGTCGGCGTTGAGGCGCAGGGTCTCGGGGTCGTGGCTGCGCTCGGGGGCGTCCTCGTCCTCGTACCCCTGGTCGTCGAGGCCGGGGCCGGTGCCGAGCAGCTTCTCGCGGCCGCGGCCGACCGAGCCGAGGGTCTTGGTGAGGACGACCTCGAAGTTGGCGAGCTTGGAGTCGACGTAGTCGTCGGCCTCTGCGCGGACGTCCTCGGCCTCCTTGCGGGCCTCGGCGAGGATGCGGTCGGCCTCGCTCTGGGAGCGGCGGGCGACCTCCGTGTCGGAGATCAGGGAGCCGCGCTCCTCGTGCGCGGTCCGGATGATCCGGTCGGCCTCCTGGCGGGCCTGCTCGACCATCTGTTCGCGGTCGCCGATCAGCTCCTGCGCCTGTGCGAGGGAGCCGGGCAGGGCCGCGCGCACCTCTTCCAGCATCGCGAGCAGTTCGGCGCGGTTGACCACGCACGAGGCCGACATGGGCATCGACCGGGCACTGGAGACCGAGGAGACGATCTCGTCGAGCTTCTTCTGCACGTCCACCGTGTGCTCGCCACTCTCTACAGCTGTGATGAAGACGGACGGGTCGACTGTACGACTCCTGTCGCCCGCCCGACACGGAGTCACGGTTTGTCAGTCCTTCTTGAGGCGCTCGCTCAGGGCTTCCAGGACGAGTGGCGGTACGAGGTGGGAGACGTCCCCGCCCCAGGCGGCGACCTCCTTGACGAGCGAGGAGGAGAGGAAGCTGTAGGTGGGATTGGTCGGTACGAAGAGCGTCTCGACGCCCGACAACCCGTTGTTCATCTGGGCCATCTGGAGTTCGTAGTCGAAGTCGCTCACGGCGCGCAGACCCTTGACGATGGCCGGGATCTCCCGCTGCTTGCAGAAGTCGACGAGGAGGCCGTGGAAGGACTCGATCCGCACGTTTCCGAACTCGGCGGTGACCTGGCGGATCAGGTCGATCCGTTCGTCGACCTCGAAGAGGCCCTTCTTGGATTTGTTGATCATGACCGCGACATAGACCTCGTCGTAGAGACGGGAGGCGCGGGAAATGATGTCGAGGTGTCCGTTGGTGATCGGGTCGAACGACCCGGGACAGACGGCGCGGCGCACTAGTGATCCCTCGCTCTCCGGTCCGGTCATCGTGCGTCTTCGCACGTTGAGGCGGCGCGACCGTACCAAAACGTTCCCTCGCCGTAGCGACGGGACCGGAGCGCTTCGAAGCCGTCCGGCCACCGGAACTCACCGCCTCTGGTGCTGCGCTCCACGGTGACGAGGGCTTCGGCCGCGAGCCAGCCCCCGGCCCGGAGTGTGAGCAGAATCTCCCGAAGATCGTCGTCCGAAACGGCGTAGGGCGGGTCGAGGAAGGCGATGTCGTACGGCTGTACGACCGCCGTCTGGACAACCTGTTCCGCCTTGCCGGCCCTGACTTCGGCGCCGGGCAGCCCGAGCACCTTCACGTTCTCGCGGATGATGCGGGCGGCGCGGGCGTCGGCCTCCACGAGCAGGGTGTGCGCGGCACCGCGGCTGAGTGCCTCCAGGCCGACGGCGCCCGAGCCTGCGTAGAGGTCGAGGACTCGCTCGCCGTCCAGGGGGCCGCCAAGAAGGGCCTGCCAGGTGGAGAAGAGGCCCTCCCGGGCGCGGTCGGAGGTGGGGCGGGTGCCTGTTCCCGGCGGGACGGCCAGGCGGCGTCCGCCGGCTGTGCCGGCGATCACGCGGGTCATCTGGGGTCCTTGGTCGTGAGGATGGTGGTGGATTCAGTCTGGCAGGCGGGGGTGGGGGGTGCTGTGTGTGGTTGGCCGCCGCGGGCAGGCTGTGCCTGTCGCGCAGTTCGCCGCGCCCCTCCAGGGCCCGTCCTTCTCACCCCTTGTCCAAGTACTGCTCCCTCTCCTCGTCCAACAACGCGTCCAGCGCTGTACGCAGGCCCGGGAGATTCCTCAGATCCGGGTCCGCCGCGACGACCGCCGCCGCCTCCTCCCTCGCCTCCGCGATGATCTCCTCGTCGTCGATGACGGTGAGCATCCGCAGGGAGGTACGGACGCCGGACTGGGCCTGGCCCAGGACGTCGCCCTCACGGCGTTGTTCGAGGTCGATGCGGGACAGCTCGAAGCCGTCGAGGGTGGAGGCGACCGAGTTGAGGCGCTGGCGGGCGGCGCTCGCCTCGGGCATCTCGCTGACCAGGAGGCAGAGACCAGCGGCCGAGCCACGGCCGACGCGGCCCCGGAGCTGGTGGAGCTGGGAGACGCCGAAGCGGTCGGCGTCCATGATCACCATCGCGGTCGCGTTGGGCACGTTGACGCCGACCTCGATGACCGTGGTGGCCACCAGGACGTCGGTTTCCCCGGCGGCGAAGCGGCGCATGACCGCGTCCTTGTCGTCGGGCGGCATACGGCCGTGCAGGATCTCGACCTTCAGACCCTGGAGTGGGCCCCGGGTGAGTTGTTCGGCGACCTCCACGACGGCGAGCGGCGGGCGCTTCTCGGCCTCGTCCTCGGGAGACTTCTTCTTCCCGGCCTTCTTCGGGTCCTCCTCCTCGTCGCCGATACGGGGGCAGACCACGTACGCCTGGTGTCCGTTGCCCACCTCTTCGCGCACGCGCTCCCACGCGCGCGCCAGGAAGTGGGGTTTGTCGGCAGCCGGGACGACATGGCTGGCGATCGGCGAGCGGCCGGCCGGGAGCTGGTCCAGGACGGACGTCTCCAGGTCGCCGAAGACGGTCATGGCGACCGTGCGCGGGATGGGCGTGGCCGTCATGACGAGAAGGTGCGGGGGCTGTTTGCCCTTGCCCCGCAGGGCGTCGCGCTGCTCGACGCCGAACCGGTGCTGCTCGTCCACGACCACAAGCCCGAGGTCGTGGAACTGCACCTTGTCCTCGATGAGCGCATGCGTGCCGATCACGATCCCGGCCTCGCCGGTGACGAGATCGAGCAGCGCCTGCCGCCGCGCGGCCGTTCCCATGGAGCCGGTGAGCAGCGTGACCTTGGTGGCCTGCTCGGCCCCGCCCAGCATCCCGCCCTCGGCCAGCTCCCCCATCATCTCGGTGACCGACCGGTGATGCTGCTGGGCGAGCACTTCGGTGGGCGCGAGCATCGCGGCCTGTCCGCCCGCGTCGACCACGGCGAGCATGGCGCGGAGGGCAACCATGGTGTTGTGGGTGACCGTGAAGTTGTCGGTGACGTAGGCCCGGCTCGGGTGGGCAACGCTGATGCATTGGACCGGCTTGCGTCCCACGTACTCCACCGCTCGGATCCCCCGTCGGAACGTGTCGTATTCCGGGCGGGGACCCACTCCTTCGACCTTGCGTGTCAGCCGGAACGGGGCGTACAGGTCGGGCAGCGACACAGAGACGTTGAACACCGCCCTCTTCGGCAGGATCCGCGCCCTGCCTCCCAGCGAGCGCACCAGCCAGGCGACGTCCTCGGCGAGCCGTCGCGAGGCCGAGCCGAACGAGGCGCTGAGGCCGCCCGTGTGGACGGTGCCATCGGTGTCCATGAGCCCTTGGAGCACAGCGAGACGGTTTTTGATCGACGTGTTCTTGAACGCGTCGGGAACGAATTTGGCACGCGATGTCACGCCCCGAAGGCTCAGGTCCCGCAATGCCTGGATCACTGGATTGCGCATTCCGCCCGTACGGCCGGTCGGCTGGATCGTGTAGTCGCAGCGGGATCCCTTCACCGGGACCAGTTGGCATTCGGGGGGCACTGCCGCCGCCGCCGCATCACGGATCTCCGCGTCGATCGTGGACAGACGGAGGTTGTGCCGAAACGAGCCGCCTCCCAGCAGCAGACCGAACAGGTACGGATCGAGAGGCGGACCGGAGTCGCCCCCGAGATCAACCGGGGCGGCTGCTGGGAGGTACCACTTCGGCGATGCGTCGGCCTTGGAGGTGTCCAGCCGGATCTCGCGAGTCGTCATGACCTCGGGAGCCTGGCCACGGTGCCATCCACCACTCGTACCGACGATCCAGAGATGTTCGTCGTCGCACTCCACAGAACTTCCGTCGGAAAGGACCAGGCGCCAGACATCGCGCTCTCCTTGCGGAAAGACGCCGTCGATCAGGGCAATCTCCCCGTCCGGCACGACAGCTTCGTCCCCCGCTCTCAAGTCCCCCATACGACGGAAACCAGCGGGTGTGAGCACGAGCGAGTCGAGGGGCTGAGCCTTGCCCGATCCCACCTCCCCTTGCAGCAGTCGGTGCATCGGGTGTTCCGTCGCGAGGTCGTCGAAGATCTCCTTGGAGACCTTCTGCTGGCCCTCCGTGAGGGTGAAGGGGAGTTTCGCGTCGAAGGCGGTGAGGAGGCCGTCCGGGGACGGTCTGCGGGGGACCGCCGGGAGTTGGGCGTCGGCGTGGCGGCGGCGGGCCAGGGCGATCTGGAGGACGAACGCCTCGTCCCACTTGAGGCGGGTGCGCGCGTCGTCGATGTCCGCCCTGGTGTGCGGGCGGTGGATCTTCAGGAGGGACTCGGGGAGGGTGGCCAGACCCCTGCCCTCCCGGAGGGAGGGCGGCAGCGGGTCGACGGCCTCCTGGGCACTGGGCAGGACCGTCTGCACCGCCTTGGCGATCTTCCAGGACTCCAGCTTCGCGGTGGCCGGGTACATCGGGATCAGGGCGCCCGCCCAGGAGCCGACCGTCTCCGCCGCCTCGTCGGTGTCGCCGCGCAGCAACTCGTACGCCGGATGAGCCAGTTGGAGGCGGCGGTTGAAGACCGACACCTTGCCCGCGAACAGTGCGCGGGTGCCGGGGAGGAGTTCCTTGTGGGGTTTGTGGACTCCGGCGCCGAAGAAGACCAGTCGGAGCCGGCCGCTGCCGTCCGTGATGGTGACTTCCAGACGCTGGCCCTTGCCCCGGGGGGCCTTCGAGGAGGCGAAGGTGTGCAGGCGGGCATCGGCCACCTGGGCGACCACCGTCACGTGCTCGTCCATGGGGAGGTCGGCCAGGTGGGTGAGCTGGCCCCGCTCCTCGTACCTGCGCGGATAGTGGTGCAGGAGGTCGCCGACGGTGTGCAGGCCGAGGTGCTCGGCCATCACCTTCGCGGTGGCGGGGCCGAGCACTGACTTCAGTGGTTGTTTCAGTGGTTCTTCCAGTGCGGGCACGAGATCCATTGCACACCACGCCACTGACATTGCCGTATATGTACTGGGAATCCGCTGGTCAGACGGCTCGTTCCGGGCCTAGGATGGCGCGCCCGGCCATCCCCCGCGGTCACCGCCTCACCGGGACCGCCCGACCCCGCGCCGTCGCCAGAACCTGGTCCCCCCTCCGGCGCTGCGACGATGGACTCCCAGACCTCACAGGCATCCCAGTCACCGCATACGTTCCAGGTCGACCTGCGCGGCCTCGTGGACCTGCTCTCCCATCACCTCTACTCCAGCCCCAGGGTCTATCTGCGCGAGCTCCTGCAGAACGCCGTGGACGCGGTCACCGCCCGTCGCGCCGAGCAGCCCGACGCCCCGGCGCGCGTGCGGCTGTACGCGGAGGGCGGCACCCTGCGGGTCGAGGACTCCGGGGTCGGCCTCACCGAGGCGGACGTGCACACCCTGCTGGCAACGATCGGCCGCAGCTCCAAGCGGGCGGACCCCGGCGGCATCCAGGAGGCGCGTTCGGAGTTCCTCGGCCAGTTCGGCATCGGGCTGCTCGCCTGCTTCGTCGTGGCCGAGCGGATCAGGGTCGTCAGCCGCAGTGCCCGTACGCCGGCCGCGCCGCCCGTGGAGTGGACGGCCGCGGACGACGGTTCGTACACCGTGCGTACGCTGCCCGACGCGGCCCGGCCCGAACCGGGCACCACCGTGCACCTGGTGGCGCGGCCCGGGGCCGGCGAGTGGCTCACCGAGGAGCGGGTGCTGGCGCTGGCGCGGGACTTCGGGTCGCTGCTGCCGTACGACGTGCGGGTGGGCGACGAGGCGGTCACCGATCTGCCCGCGCCCTGGAACCGCCCGTACCCGTCGCCCGCCACCCGGAGGGTGGCCCTTCAGCGGCACTGTCACGACCTGTTCGGGTTCACGCCTCTGGACTCGATCGACCTGGACGTGCCGCTCGCCGGGATCCGCGGGGTGGCGTACGTTCTGCCGTCCTCCGTGAGTCCGGCGCAGCGCGCGAGTCATCGTGTCCATCTGAAGGGCATGCTGCTCACCGAGCGGGCCGAACAGCTGTTGCCCGACTGGGCGTTCTTCGTGCGGTGCGTGCTCGACACCGACAGTCTCCGGCCGACCGCCTCACGCGAGTCGCTGTACGAGGACGAGACGCTGGCCGCCGTACGGGAGGCGCTGGGCGAAAGGATTCGCTCGTGGCTCACCGGGCTCGCGGCCGGTGAGCCGGAGCGGCTGGCCGCGTTCCTGTCGGTGCACCACCTGGGTGTGAAGTCCCTGGCCAGACACGACAAGGAGATGCTGCGCACGATGCTGCCGTGGCTCCCCTTCGAGACGACCGACGGGCAGTTGTCCCTGGAGGAGTTCGCACAGCGGCACCCGGTGGTGCACTTCACCCGGAGCGTCGAGGAGTACCGGCAGGTCGCGCCGATCGCGTCCGCGCAGGGCGTCGGCGTCGTCAACGGCGGCTACACGTACGACAGCGAGCTGATCGAGGCGCTGCCGTCGGTGCGCCCGGGAACCGTAGTAGCCGAGCTGGACGCCGACACCGTGACCGCCCACCTGGACACGGTCGACCCGGCCGTGGAACTGGCCCTGTCGGCCTTCCTGGCGGCGGCGCGCGCCAAACTCGACCCCCTCGGGTGCGATGTCGTCCTGCGCGCCTTCCACCCGCTGTCCGTGCCCGCTCTGCACCTGGACGACCGGGCGGCCCGGCACGAGCAGGCGCGCGCGGAGGCCGAGGAGCAGGCCGACGACCTGTGGGCCGGCATCCTCGGCTCGCTGCGGGGCAGCGCCCCGCGCGCGCGGCTGGTGCTCAACCATCTCAACCCGCTGATCCGGAGGATCAGTTCGCTGGACGACCCGGAACTGACCGGCACCGCCACGGAGTCCCTGTACGGGCAGGCCCTGCTCATGGCGCAGCGCCCGCTGCGCCCCGCGGACTCCGCGCTGCTGAACCGTGCGTTCATCGGCCTCCTGGAGTGGGCCACCCACAGCGATCCCACGGAGCCCACGGAGGACGGCAGGCGATGAGCGAGATCAAGGACTTCGACGCCCTCCGCGAGGCCATGGCGCTGAACTCGGAGCAGCCCGAGGGACCGGCCCGCAACGCGCGCGCGGAGCAGCTGCTCGCCGAGGCCGAGAAGCTGAGCATCCCGCTCGCCGTGATCGAGGCGCTCGGGCACCAGCTGAAGGCCTACAACTACAGCTCCGAGAAGGACCGGATGTTCGTCCCCTTCGCGCGTCTGCTGCGCATGTGGGACGAACGGCCCGAGGACTTCGACGAGTACGAGGTCCACACGCTGCACTGGGTCTTCAAGTGGATGACGACGGGCATGCTGGACCAGCCGCACATCCCGCTGGCCTCCATCGAGAAGTGGCTCGGCGAGATGGAACACCGCTATCGGCTCGCCGGGCACTCCGAACGGGCCGTGCGCGGCGCCGAGTTCAGCGTGGCGGCGCATGTCGGCGACCTGGGTCGGGCTGAACGGGCGTACGCCGTCTGGCTGGCCGCCGACCGCGACAGCATGGCCGACTGCCATGCCTGCGAACTGCACAGCCAGGGCTGGTGGCAGGCGGAGCGGGGCGCGGACGCCGAGGCGCTCGACCTGTGGCGGCCGGTCCTGGAGGGCGAGTTCACGTGCGCCCACGAACCGCACACCGTCCTGGCGTCGTCCCTGGGTCCGCTGCTGCGGCTGGGCCGTACGGACGAGGCGCGGGCGCATCACCTGCGGGGTTTCCGGCTGGTGCGGCCCATGGAGAGCATGCGGGGCGCTTACGCGGACCACGTCGAGTTCTGCGCGCTGACCGGCAACGAGGCGCGCGGCCTGGAACTGCTCGCGGAGCGCCCCGCGTACTTCACGGACTCCGGGCAGCCGCGCAGCCAGATGGACTTCCTGGCCGCCGTGACCCTTCTCATGGACCGGCTGACCGGCATGGGGATGGACACCCAGTCGGTGCCCGGACCGGCCGGGCGTGCCTGGACCGCCCGCGAACTCGCCGCCCACGCGCGCGAGGAGGCCCTCTCCCTGGCCGCGCGCTTCGATCTGCGCAACGGCACGTCGTACGTAGGCGACGGCGTCCGCGTGCGCATGGACCAGGCGCCGCTGGTGGACCGGCTGCCGCTGGGCGTCCGGGCGGCGAGGGGCATCCCCGCGCCGCGCAGGGCGCCCGTGGCGCAGCCGGCGGGGTCCGCCGAGCCGCAGGCCGCAGCACCGGACGACCTGTCCGCGCTGCTCGCCGAGGCGCGCCGGATGTCTAACGCGCTGCTCCCGGACGCGATGGAGGCGTGGGCGGCCGTCTCGCGGGCCGCCGAGGGCGTTGAGGTACCGGCGGCCGACCGGGCGGAGATCGTCGACCACAGGGCGATGGAGGGCGGTCCTGAGGGCATCGCGCTCTTCGAGCGGGCCGCGGAGCTGTACGCCGAGGCGGGAGACCCCGGCGAGGCCCTGGCCGCCCTCGCCCGCGCCGCGTACGCACGCGCCCTGGAGGGCGACGTCGACGCGGCTCTGACGGCCGTTTCCGAACCGTACGAGGAGGTCCTCGCCCTCTACTCCGACGAGAGCACCGGTGTACGGCAGGCGGCGGCCGTCCTGATGGGACGCGCCCGCATCCTCATGCGTCAGGTCGAGGAGACCGGCACCGACCAGGCCCTGGCCGCAGGAGAGAACGCCGTACGGGAGCTGCTGGCGCTCGTCGACGGGCACGCCGGGGACGATGTGCGGCTCGCCTCACGCGGCGCGGAGGCACAGGCCATGCTCGGTGAACTGGCGACGCGCGCCGGCGACCTCGCGGGGGCCGCGGAACTGTTCACCCGGGCCACGGAGGCGTTCGTCGCGGCGGGGCTGCCGTGGTTCGCGGTGGAGTACGAGGCCCGGCTGGCCGGACTCGCCCACCATCTCGGCGACATCGCCGGGGCCGAGCGGGCGCTGCGCGGGGCCCTGGAGCACGGCGGGGCGTTTCTGGAGGCGGCGGGCCATGCCCAGCTGAACCTCCAGCTCGCCGAGATCCTGGGGGCGCGCGACGAGATCACCGAGGCCGCCGATCACGCCCTGGAGGCCGCGCACTGGGCCGACGAGGCGGGCGAGGGCCCGACCCTGGGCGCCTGGGCCCGGCATCTGCTCGGCGGTTTCCTGCTGCGGCAGGGCCGGTGGGCGGAGGCGGCCGAGGTGCTGGAGTCGGCGCTGCCCGACCTCGGCGCCGAGACGCACGGCGACGGAGCGGTCGTCCAGACGTTGTGGTGGCTGGGCGACTGTCTGGACGAGCTGGGCGAGCACCGTGAGTCCGCCGAACGCCGGCTGAAGGCCGCGGAGATCGCCCGGCACTGGCCCGAGCAGCAGGACCACGCGACCCTCGCCCATCTCGCCGCCGAGTCCCTCGGCCGGGCCGGGCTGCCCGCCGAGGCGGACCAGGCCTACGAGCGCGCCGGCGACCTGTGGCACTCGCTCGGCAATGTGCACGGTTTGGTGCGTGCCCTGCGCGCCCGCGCGTGGCTCGCGCTGCGTACGGAGGCCGGCCTCGACGGGGCCCGGCAGCGGATGACGGACGCGGTCCGCGAGTGCGCGCGGGCTCTGTCCGAGGCGGACGACCTGGAGTCCCGTCAGCGGCTCGGCGCCGAACTCGCCCACACCCACCGCCAGTTCGGCGACCTGCTGGCCCGCTCCGCCGCCGAGGACGCCGAGGACGGCGCGATCGAGGCCGCGTTCGAGGAGGCGCTGGCGCAGATGACGAAGGCGATCGCGGTGTTCTCCTCCCTCGGCGAGGAGGGCCTGCACGGCCGCACCGGCGCCGAACTGGCGGCAGGCTGGCTGGAGGCGGACCTGAGCCGCCCGGCGGAGGCGGCGGCACGCGCGCGCGGGGTGCTGATCGCGTACAAGGGCTGCGAGCCCCACGAGGACTCCGGCGAGGAGGAGGCCGAGACGGTACGGGCCCGGCGGGCCGAGGCGGAACAGATGCTGCAGCTCATGGAGCAGGAGGCCGGGTAGGGCGAGGGCTTCTGGCCGCGTTTCCTCCAGCCGGCACGGCGCTTGAGGACAGACCGGCACAACCCGGCCCGCTCCTACAGGTCTTCAGCCCGCCCGGCACCCGAGGACCCGACCCTTGCTCCCCCGCCGCCCCGACAACCCAGGCGCAACCTCCAGCGCCGCCCGGCACCTTTCAGCCCGTCCGGCGTTCGAGGACAAGGCCCGTTCAGGGCCGTAACAGGGGTCTGAGGGCGCAGCCCCCGGGAACGGGATGGGACGGGTAGGGGCGGCGGGGGCGAGAACCCTCCTGCGCGCACCCTCCTCACTCCACCCCGATGAGCAGCAGCGCCCCCTGCCGTCCGCCCCGGTAGACCACGGTGTCGACGGCCAGGTAGCCCTCTCGGACCCGGGCCTCCAGGTGGCCGGCGATGGCCTCGGGGGCCTCGTCGCCGAGGACGAGGGTGACCATCTCACCGCCCGCCTGGAGCATGCGGTCGATGACAGCCTCCGCGGTGGCCGTGACGTCCGAGCCGATCACGGCGACGTCACCGTCGATGAGGCCGAGGACGTCACCGGTCTGGCAGATGCCGGCCATGGTCCAGGACTGGCGTTCCGCGACGGCGAGTTCGGCGTAACGGGTCGCGCCGGCCGCCGAGGTCATCGCGACGACGTCCTCGTCGAACCGGCGTTCCGGTTCGTGCACGGCGAGCGCGGCGATGCCCTGGACCGCCGAGCGGGTCGGGATCAGGGCGACGCGGATGCCCTCGGTGCGGGCCTGTTCCGCCGCCGCTGCGGCGGTGTGGCGCAGGTCGGCGTCGTTGGGCAGCAGCACGACCTCGCGCGCGTGGGCCCGCCGTACGGCCTCGACGAGCTCCCCGCTCGCGGGTGGCTCCCCGGGTCGCGCGATCACTGTGGTGGCGCCGGCCTCGCCGTACAGCCCTGCCAGCCCCTCCCCCGGCACAACGGCCACGACGGCCCGCTGCGCCCGCTCCCGGGGCGGCCGTCCGGCGCCGCCGGTGTGGACGTCGCCGACCCCGAAGTGCGTGATCCGGATCCGGTACGGCCGCCCCGCCTCGACGCCCGCCTCCACGGCGGCGCCGGCGTCGTCGACGTGGACGTGCACGTTCCACAGTCCGTCGCCCCCCACCACGACGAGGGAGTCCCCGAGCGGGTCGAGCCGTTCCCGCAGCCGCGCGACGGCCGCGTCCTCGGCCTCCAGGAGGTAGATGACCTCGAAGGCGGGACCGGGGGCGGCGTCCGCGCACTCGGCCGCCCCGTCGGTGTCCGGAGCCCCAAGGGTGTCGGCCCGAGCCGTCACGCGCACGCGTGAAGCCACCGCGGCCACCGGCGCCTCCCCCCGGAACGTCTCCACCAGTGCCCCGAGCACCGCCACCAGCCCCCGCCCGCCCGCGTCGACGACGCCCGCGCGCCCCAGGACGGCCAGTTGGTCCGGGGTGGCGGCCAACGCGGCCGAGGCACCCTCGTACGCGGCTCTGGCCACCGTCCCGCAGTCGCCCTCCGCTTCCGTCGCGGCGTCTGCGGCGGCCGAGGCGACCGTGAGAACCGTGCCCTCGACCGGGTGGGCCACCGCCTGCCGGGCGGCGTCTGCGGCGTGCCGCAGGGCCAGGCACAGGCCAGGGCCGTCGATGTGAGCGTTCTCGCTGTCCGCCTCGGCGGCCAGCACCTGGGCCATGCCGCGCAGCAGCTGCGCCAGGATCGTGCCGGAGTTGCCGCGCGCCCCTATCAGGGCGCCGTGAGCCATCGCCCGGGCCGCGTCGGCCAGCGTCGGAGCCCCGGCGGATCCACCCGGACCCGATCCTGTCTCGTGCCCGGCGAAGGCCGCCTCCACGGCGGCGTACGCCGACTCCAGGGTCAGGTACAGGTTGGTGCCGGTGTCCCCGTCGGCCACCGGGTAGACATTGATCGCGTCGATCTCCTCGCGCGCCCTGCCCACCGCGGCCAGCGCGAGTCCGCACCAGGTGCGCACCGCGAGAGCATCGAAGAATGTCTGCGGCACCTGCGGCACCTGCGCCTCCCTGAGCTGCTGGACGTGGCACGCAGCGTAGACCCCGGGTGAATGCCGGGTGGCCCTGGGCTGGGAGCGGGGCCCTGATCAGCCATGGTAGTTTCGTTGTACTGGCGCAGTCGTTGTATGCTGCTCCGGTTGCCCGATCGAGACGACCATCCAAGATGGTCTTCCACATCGGGCCTTCCCCCGGCAGCGCCACTCAGATCCTACGATCCTGATCCCGGCATGCCGGGATCAACCCGTAAGAGCATCTGAAGTCTTTGGAGTGACCCGTGGCTGCCAACTGCGACGTCTGCGGCAAGGGGCCGGGCTTCGGCAACAGCATCTCCCACTCGCACCGCCGTACACCCCGTCGCTGGAACCCGAACATCCAGCGCGTACGTACCGTGGTCAGTGGGACGCCGAAGCGCGTGAACGCTTGCACCTCGTGCATCAAGGCCGGCAAGGTCTCGCGCTGACGCTCAGCTAGCGCGCGGCCACTGCTGGTTCGCTGCACAGAGCCGGTCCACCTCGGTGGGCCGGCTTTTTGCCGTACCCGCACACCGGGCGCCGTTCACCCGCGCAGCCGCCACCCGTGATCCACCGGCCCGATCCCGCCCCCCAGCGCGAACCCGGCCGCGATCGCCCCGGTGACGTACTCCTTCGCCGCCGCCACCGCCGCCTGCACCGCCTCGCCCTTCGCCAGCCCCGACGCGATCGCCGATGCCAGCGTGCAGCCCGTGCCGTGCGTATGCCGGTTGTCGTGGCGCGGGGCGCGCAGCCAGTGCTCCTCGGTCCCGTCCGTGAGCAGGTCCACGGCTTCGCCCGGCAGATGCCCGCCCTTGATCAGCGCCCACTGCGGCCCGTACGCCAGCACGGCAGCCGCGGCCTCGCGCAACTGTCCCTCCGATTCGACCCGTACGCCTGTGAGCTGGGCCACCTCGTCGAGGTTCGGTGTCGCCACGGTCGCCAGCGGCAGCAGTTTCGTGCGGACGGAGTCCAGTGCGGAGGCGGCCAGCAGCGGGTCTCCGTGCTTGGAGACGCCCACCGGGTCGACGACCGTCGGCACATCGGTCCCCGCGATCAACTCGGCGACCGCCTCGACCAGTTCGGCAGAGGCGAGCATCCCGGTCTTCACCGCCTGGACACCGATGTCGTCGACGACGCTGCGGTACTGGGCCCGCACCGCCTCCACCGGCAGCTCCCAAGCTCCCTGTACGCCGAGGGAGTTCTGTGCCGTGACCGCCGTGAGCACGCTCATGCCGTGCACCCCGAGCGCCAGCATCGTCTTCAGGTCGGCCTGGATTCCGGCACCGCCGCCGGAGTCGGAGCCCGCGACCGTGAGGACCCGTGGGAGCGCGGTCACGACTCGATGTCCGCGAAGTGGTCCCAACCGCCCTTGCTGGTCCACGGGGCCCCGTCGACCGTCACCTGGGGCAGCGCCGACGGGTTGAGGACCTCACCGATCACCTTCCAGCGGGCGGGCAGCTTCACGTCCGGCGGGAAGGTCGCCACGATCGCGTGGTCCTCGCCCCCGGTGAGCACCCACTGCATGGGGTCGACGCCGACGGCCTGCCCGATGTCGTTCATCTGGGTGGGGATGTCGATCGCGCCCGACCGGATGTCGATACGGACCTTGCTGGCCTCCGCGATGTGTCCGAGGTCGGCGATCAGCCCGTCGCTCACGTCGCACATCGCGGTCGCGCCGAGGCCGGCCGCCGCCGGGCCCGCGTGGTACGGCGGTTCGGGGCGGCGGTGGGCCTCGACGAAGGCGCGCGGCGAGCGGAAGCCGCGCGAGAGCACCGCGTGCCCGGCGGCCGACCAGCCCAGCCAGCCCGTCACGGCGACGACGTCACCGGGCCGCGCGCCGCCCCGGATGACCGGCTCGTGGTTGCGCAGATCGCCGAGTGCGGTGATCGAGACGACGATCGTGTCCCCTCGTACGACATCACCGCCGACCACGGCGGCGCCCGCGACCTGGGCCTCGTCCCGCAGGCCGTCCATCAGTTCGACGGGCCAGGTGACCGGGAGTTCGGCGGGGACGACCAGGCCGAGCAGCAGCGCGGTCGGTACGGCGCCCATGGCGGCGATGTCCGCGAGGTTCTGGGCGGCTGCCTTGCGGCCCACGTCGTACGCGGTGGACCAGTCACGGCGGAAGTGCCGCCCCTCCAGGAGGATGTCGGTGCTCGCCACGACCCTGCGGTCGGGCGCGGCGACCACGGCGGCGTCGTCGCCGGGGCCGACCCGGACCGCCGGGGTGGTGGTGAGCCGGGACGTGAGCTCCCTGATGAGCCCGAACTCCCCCAGCTCTCCCACAGTGCCCTTCATAGTCGTACGTCCCCTTCTGGTGCTGTCCCCGTTGCTGTTCCTGCCCGGTCGCGAGGCCCCGTCGACCTCTGTACGGTCGAGGTGACCGTCAACCTCTGTCACGTGTGCACCCCGGCGCGGGTCCCCCGTCGCCACAGGTCTCCCCGAGGCGTGCGGCGACGCGATACCGTGGCGTTCCTTTTCCCCACATGATCCTCGTGGCCGCCCTGGAGGTTCCGTGGTACAGGCGTACATCCTGATCCAGACGGAGGTCGGCAAAGCGTCGACCGTCGCCGAGACGATCAGCAAGATCCCGGGGGTGACCCAGGCCGAGGACGTGACAGGACCGTACGACGTGATTGTGCGCGCCCAGGCCGACACCGTGGACGACCTCGGCCGCATGGTGGTCGCGAAGGTCCAGCAAGTGGACGGCATCACCCGCACCCTGACCTGCCCGGTGGTGCACTTGTAGCCCCCGTCTACCCTGTGCCGGTGAACTTTTTCCGTCACCGGCCGCTCGCTCTGCCCGTGCTCGCCCTGTTGATCGTCGTCACGGGCTGCTCCTCAGCAGACGACAGCGCCGGAGTCACGGTTCCCGCGCCGGACGGAAAGGCCACGAAGCTGTGCCGGAACCTGGACAAGGCGCTGCCGGCGAAGGTGGACGGCCTGGGCCGTGACGACCCCGAGCCCCGGTCCGCACTGACCGCGGGCTGGGGCAGCCCGGCGATCATACTGCGCTGCGGTGTCGTACGGCCGCCCAAGATGACCGACCCCAAGGTCGCCACCGGTGCGGATCCGGATGCGGTGGGGGGTGAAGTGAACGGGGTCGGCTGGCTGATGGAGAAGCGGGACGACGGGTCGTCCCGCTTCACCACTTCATCGCGGCTTGCCTATGTGGAGGTCACGGTCCCGTCGGGGAGGGACACCTCGGGGGCGTTGGTCGATCTGGCCGCTGCCATCAAGAAGACGGTTCCTCTGGGGATTGCCAACTAGGTGCAGTAGTAGGTCTGTTGCGTTGTCGGCGGCGGGTTGCCTGTGGCTGGTCGCGCCCACGCGGCGGAGCCGCACATCGCATACGGATACAGTCCCGCGCGCCTGTCTACCTGAGGCCCGTCGAACGGCGCAGCGCCGCCTGCACCAGGCGGTCCACCAGCTCGGGGTAGTCCACCCCCGTCTCCTGCCACATCCTCGGGTACATGGAGATCGGGGTGAAGCCGGGCATCGTGTTGATCTCGTTGATGACGAACTCGCCGTCCTCCGTGAGGAAGAAGTCCGCGCGTACGAGGCCCTCGCAGGACGCCGCGTCGAAGGCCTCGACCGCGAGGCGGCGCACCTCCGCCGTCTGTTCCCCGGTGAGGGGGGCGGGGACGATGCCGTCGGCCGAGTCGATGTACTTGGCCTCGAAGTCGTAGAAGGCGTGCGCCTGTACGGGCGGGATCTCGGCCGGTACCGAGGCACGCGGGCCGTCCTCGAACTCCAGCACCCCGCACTCGATCTCGCGACCGCGCAGCGCGGCCTCCACGATGATCTTCGGGTCGTGTCGCTGGGCCTCGGCGATCGCCTCGTCGAGGCCGCTCAGCTCGTCGACCTTGGTGATGCCGAACGACGATCCCGCGCGCGCGGGCTTCACGAACAGCGGCCAGCCGTACTCGCCGGCGAAGTCGATGATCTTCTTGCGGGCGGCCGGCTCGTCGCGTTCCCACTCGCGCGGCCGGATCACCACGTACGGGCCCACCTTCAGCCCGAACGACGTGAACACCCGCTTCATGTACTCCTTGTCCTGGCCGACGGCCGAGGCGAGCACGCCCGCGCCGACGTACGGGACACCCGAAAGCTCCAGCAGACCCTGGAGGGTGCCGTCCTCACCGTACGGGCCGTGCAGTACGGGGAAGACGACGTCCACCTCGCCGAGGGCCTTGGGCACCGATCCGGGTTCGCTGTAGACGACTTCGCGGTTCGCGGGGTCGACGGGGAGCACCACGCCGCCCTCGCTCGACTCGGCGAGTTCGTCGACGTTCGGCGCCTTGCGGTCGACGATCGCCATGCGCTCCGGTTCGTCGACGGTGAGCGCCCAGCGGCCGTCCTGGGTGATGCCGATCGGCAGGACGTCGTACTTCGTCCGGTCGATGGCACGCAGCACGGCGCCGGCGGTGACCACGGAGATCCCGTGTTCGGAGCTGCGACCGCCGAAGACGACGGCCACGCGCGGCTTGCGGGACGGCTGCCCGGGGCTCTGGGGGATGTTCTCGGTGCTCATATCGCGTTGAGGGTACCCGGTGGTAGGGCGCCGAGTCAGCGCCCGCAGACCCCTGTTGCTCAGCGTCGTTCGGGCTTGGCGCTGCGCGACATCAGTTCCTTGAGGGCCACGACGGGCGGCTTGCCCTCGTGCACGATGCCCACGACCGTCTCCGTGATCGGCATGTCGACGCCGTGCCTGCGGGCCAGATCCAGCACGCTCTCGCAGGACTTGACGCCCTCGGCGGTCTGCCTGGTGACCGCGATGGTCTCCTGCAGGGTCATGCCCCTGCCGAGGTTGGTGCCGAAGGTGTGGTTGCGGGAAAGGGGCGAGGAGCAGGTCGCCACCAGGTCACCCAGGCCCGCGAGTCCGGCGAAGGTGAGCGGGTCGGCGCCCATCGCGAGGCCGAGGCGGGTGGTCTCGGCGAGGCCGCGTGTGATGAGCGAGCCCTTCGCGTTGTCGCCCAGGCCCATGCCGTCCGCGATACCGACGGCCAGGCCGATCACGTTCTTGACGGCGCCGCCGAGTTCGCAGCCGACGATGTCGGTGTTGGTGTACGGGCGGAAGTACGGGGTGTGGCACACGGTCTGGAGACGCTGGGCCACGGCGTCGTCCGTACAGGCGACCACCGCGGCGGCCGGCATCCGGGCGGCGATCTCCCGCGCGAGGTTGGGGCCCGTGACGACCGCGATGCGGTCCCGGCCCACCTTGGCGACGTCCTCGATGACCTCGCTCATCCGCATCGCGGAGCCGAGTTCGACGCCCTTCATGAGGGAGACGAGGATCGTGTCGGGGGCGAGCAGGGGCGTCCACTCGGCAAGATTCCCGCGCAGGGTCTGCGAGGGGATGCTGAGTATCGTGAAGTCGGCGTCGCGGGCGGCCTGTGCGGGGTCCGTGGTGGCGCGGAGGTTCTCCGGGAGTTCGACGCCCGGGAAGTAGTCCGGGTTCGTACGCGTGGAGTTGATCGCCTCGGCGAGTTCGGGACGGCGGGCCCACAGGGTCACCTCGCAGCCGGCGTCGGCAAGCACCATGCCGAAGGCGGTCCCCCACGATCCCGCGCTGAACACCGCCGCCTTGACCGGCTCGCTCACTTGCTCTGCCCCTCTTCCTGAACTTCCCGTACCAGTGCTGCTTCTTGTGCCGCATGCGCGGCGTCCAGCGCGTCCTGCGCCTCTTCCGCGGCCGTGCGGCGGCGCTGCTCGCTCCGCTCCGGGCGCGGGTCGTACGGCGTCACCGGTGCCCTCTCGCCGCGGATCTCCTCCAGCTGGCGGGTGACGGCGGCCATGATGACCTCGGTCGCCTCCTTCAGAAGGTCCGGGTTCATCTCCTTGTCGTAGAACCGCGTCAGGTCCACCGGCGGGCCCGCGAGGACGTGGTGGGTCTTGCGCGGAAAGACGTTGAGCTTCCTGGCGTACGGCGGCAGCAGTTCGTTCGCGCCCCACTGGGCCACCGGGATCACCGGGCACCTGGTCTGCAGGGCGACCCGGGCGGCGCCGGTCTTGCCGGTCATGGGCCACTGGTCCGGGTCGCGGGTGATGGTGCCCTCGGGGTAGAAGGCGACGCACTCGCCGCGCTCCACGGCGTCGATGGCGGCGCGGAAGGCGCTCAGCGCGTCGGTGGTCTCGCGGTAGACGGGAATCTGGCCGGTGCCGCGCATCGCGGCGCCGATGAATCCCTTCCCGAAAAGCCCGCTCTTCGCCAGAAAACGCGGAACACGGCCGCTGTTGTACTGGTAGTGCGCGTAGGCGAAGGGGTCCGCGTGCGAATTGTGGTTCACCGCGGTGATAAATCCGCCCGCCGCCGGAATGTTCTCCATTCCGCGCCAGTCCCGCTTGAGCAGAACCACCAGCGGCGGTTTGCAGAGGACCGCAGCGAAGCGGTACCAGAAGCCGATTCTGCGGCGGGGCACGCGAACACCTTCCTCTAGGGCCTGGACCATGACGTCGGCCGATTGTCCTGGGGGCCGCACAAGTGTCGCCCCGGGCTTCCGGTCTGTCGAGAACACCGTACGCCCCGGCACCGACACCGCCCGATGGGCTTTGATGACAGCCAGGTGACAATGGTTGCGACCGGGAGAGCGCCGGGACAGCGACCGGGCTGAGCGAGGGAGGTGGGGAACACCCGTGCAGTGGACAGTGGTCATACCCCTCAAGCCCCTGGCGCGTGCCAAGAGCAGGCTCGCGGACACCGCCCACGGACTCCGTCCCGGTCTCGCCCTGGCCTTCGCACAGGACACGGTGGCAGCGGTGCTCGCCTGCACGTCGGTCCGCGATGTGGCGGTCGTCACGAACGACGCACTGGCCGCCCGTGAGCTGGCCGCACTGGGCGCCGCGATCGTCCCCGACGAGCCGCTGGGCGGCCTGAACGCCGCTCTGGCGCACGGAGCGGCGGTCGTGCGGACGAGACGGCCCGACAGCCCCGTGGCGGCCCTGAACGCCGATCTGCCGGCGCTGCGCCCCCTGGAACTGGCCGGCGTGCTGGATGCCGCCGCCGAATTCCCGCGCGCTTTTCTCGCGGACGCGGCCACCATCGGCACCACTCTGCTGACCGCTCGCCCCGGCCAGGAATTGCTTCCGCATTTCGGCCCGCATTCCCGAACCCGTCACCGCAGCTCCGGCGCCGTGGAACTCGGACTCACCGCGGTGAATTCCGTACGCCAGGACGTGGACACCGGCGACGATCTGCGGGCGGCACTCTCCCTGGGGGTGGGGGCGCGGACGGCCGCCGCGGTCGAGGGGCTGCTGATCGCGGGCCAGTAGGCTGCCGCCATGCAGGCGACCGCGTACACGTACGACGCCGAGACGCGCAGCGGCAGTGTGCTGCTCGACGACGGCACCCCCCTCCCCTTCGACGCGCCGGCGTTCGACGCCGGCGGGCTGAGGCTGCTGCGGCCCGGGCAGCGGGTGCGCATCGAGGTCGAGGGGGCCGGGGCAGCGGATGGGGCGGACGGGGCCGGGGGCGCTCCCCGGATCACGCTCGTCACCCTGCAGACCTTCTGAGCCCTTCCGAGCCTTCTGGACACCTCCTGCCTTCCGAGGACCTCCCGGACGGTCCGGACACGCCGCGGGCCGGACTCCCTCGGGGAGTCCGGCCCGGCGCGTGAGTGCCCTTGCGCCCCTACTTCTTGCGGGCGGTGACCTTCTTGGCGGTGGTGGTCGTGGTGCGGGCCGCCGACTTGCGGGCGGGGGCATTGGTCGCCGTCGCCTTCTTGGCCGGTGCCTTCTTGGCAGCGGTCTTCTTCGCCGTCGCCGTGGTCTTCTTGGCCGCCGTGGTCTTGGCGGTGGTCTTCTTGGCCGTGGTCTTCTTCGCCGTCGCCGTGGTCTTCTTCGCCGGCGTCGCCTTCTTGGCCACGGTCTTCTTCGCCGCCGTCGCCCTCTTGGCGGTGGTGGCCTTCTTCGCCGCGGCCTTCTTGACCGTCGCGGTGGCACCGCCACCGGTCAGGCTGCCCTTGGGGGCCTTCTTGACCGCGACCTCGCCACCACGCGGGAGCTTCTTCGAGCCGCTCACCAGGTCCTTGAAGCCCTGGCCCGCACGGAAGCGGGGGACGGAGGTCTTCTTGACCCGAACCCGCTCACCCGTCTGCGGGTTGCGGGCGTAACGGGCCGGGCGGTCGACCTTCTCGAAGGAGCCGAAGCCCGTGACCGAGACCCGGTCCCCGCTGACGGTCGCGCGGACGATGGCGTCCAGGACCGCGTCGACCGCCTCGGCGGCCTGCTGACGGCCACCGACCTTGTCCGCAATGGCTTCTACGAGCTGCGCCTTGTTCACGTCTTCCCCTTCGGAGACATTGCCAGAACGAAAGTGTTCAAGCTTTTTCGCACGTTAGGCAGATATATACCGCAAATCAAACACGAAACGGGCTAATCACCCTTGTGCCGCAACGAACTCGGGCTGTCACGGAGTTCCTCAGCGGCCCTCGTCGGGGAATCGACCCTCGTCGAGGTCCGCCGTGAAGCGTTCCAGCCGCCTTGTCGCGTCGGCGAGATCATGCTTGGCCGCGGCCGTAATGACCA
The DNA here is from genome assembly GCF_033441795.1 of Streptomyces sp. ADMS. Taxonomy (NCBI): domain Bacteria; kingdom Bacillati; phylum Actinomycetota; class Actinomycetes; order Kitasatosporales; family Streptomycetaceae; genus Streptomyces; species Streptomyces sp. ADMS. The sequence continues at coordinate 153,041 of NZ_JAVFVX010000005.1, forward strand.
GCAGCTTCCGGGTCAGCGCCATCCGTACGCCCTCCGGGACTTGCAGTGCGCGCACTCTTGTGTGCGCTTCCTTGAGTTGGGCCGCGACCGCCGTGTAGAGCTCGAGTTGGCCGTCGTGTTCCATGCACAGATTGTGCCATCTGGGGCGAGTTGTCGCCTGCGCAGGGGGCAACTGCCGCCTCAAACAGCCTTCCCGGCTCAGTTCTCGGTCGCGGTGTCAAGTGGCGGGTACCCCATCAACAGCCCTTCTAACGCGGGAAGTTGAAAGGTCCAGGGAGGGCACTGCAGAGAGCCCGAGGGCAGAAACAGCTGTACCCCCAATCGTGGCGATCGGGGGTACAGACGGGGTGTTGCAGTGGCCGAAACTAGACTTGCGAAGGTCCTGTCGGCTCAGTCGGCGATGAGATCCGGCTCAGACTTTGAGCGTCCACGGCTTGTACGAGGGCCGCTTCGCCTCGTACGCCCCGATCTCGTCCTCGTTCTGCAGGGTGATGGAGATGTCGTCCAGTCCGTTCAGCAACCGCCAACGCGCGTTCTCGTCGAGCTCGAAGGCCGCGGTGATGCCCTCGGCGCGCACTTCGCGGGCCTCCAGGTCGACCGTGATCTCGGCCTGGGGGTCGTTCTCCGTCAGCTCCTGGAGCGCATCCACGACATTCTGCTCCAGAACCACCGTGAGCAGGCCGTTCTTGAGTGAGTTACCGCGGAAGATGTCGGCGAAGCGCGACGAGATGACGGTCTTGAAGCCGTAGTTCTGCAGCGCCCAGACGGCGTGCTCGCGCGAGGACCCCGTACCGAAGTCGGGACCGGCGACCAGAACCGTCGCACCCTTGCGCTCGGGCCGGTTGAGGACGAAGTTCTCGTCCTTGCGCCAGGCCTCGAACAGCCCGTCCTCGAACCCGTCCCGCGTGACCTTCTTGAGCCAGTGAGCAGGGATGATCTGGTCGGTGTCGACGTTGCTGCGGCGCAGCGGGACAGCCCGGCCGGTGTGCGTGGTGAATGCTTCCATGGCTGATCAGACTCCAGCGGGCGTACGGGTGTCGGCGTCGGACAGGTCGGCCGGGGAGGCCAGGTGGCCCAGTACGGCCGTCGCGGCGGCGACCTGCGGCGACACCAGGTGCGTACGGCCGCCCTTGCCCTGCCTGCCCTCGAAGTTGCGGTTGGAGGTGGACGCGGAGCGCTCACCGGGGGCCAGCTGGTCGGGGTTCATGCCCAGACACATCGAGCAGCCCGCGTGCCGCCACTCGGCGCCGGCCTCCTTGAAGACCACGTCCAGGCCCTCGGAGACAGCCTGCAGACCGACCCGCACCGAGCCGGGGACGACCAGCATCCGTACGCCGTCGGCGACTTTGCGGCCCCCGACGATCTCGGCGGCGGCGCGCAGGTCCTCGATCCGGCCGTTGGTGCACGAACCTACGAAGACGGTGTCCACCCTGATGGAGCGCAGCGACTGCCCGGCCTCCAACCCCATGTATTCCAGGGCCTTTTCGGCGGCGAGGCGCTCCGAAGCGTCTTCGTACGAAGCCGGGTCGGGGACGGCGGCCGAAAGCGGCGCACCCTGACCGGGGTTGGTGCCCCAGGTGACGAACGGCGACAGCGCGGCGCCGTCGATGACGACCTCGGCGTCGAAGACGGCGTCCTCGTCGGTGCGCAGCGTCTTCCAGTACGCCACCGCCGCGTCCCAGTCCGCGTCGGCGGGGGCGTGCGGGCGGCCCTTGAGGTACTCGAAGGTGGTCTCGTCGGGGGCGATCATGCCCGCGCGGGCGCCGGCCTCGATCGACATGTTGCAGATGGTCATCCGGGCCTCCATCGAGAGCTTCTCGATGGCGGGGCCGCGGTACTCCAGGATGTAGCCCTGGCCACCGCCCGTACCGATCTTCGCGATGATGGCGAGGATCAGGTCCTTGGCGGTGACGGCGTCGGGCAGCTCGCCCTCGACGGTGACGGCCATGGTCTTCGGGCGGGCCAGCGGCAGAGTCTGGGTGGCCAGCACATGCTCGACCTGCGAGGTGCCGATGCCGAACGCCAGCGCGCCGAAGGCCCCGTGCGTGGAGGTGTGGGAGTCACCACAGACGACGGTGGTGCCCGGCTGGGTGAGCCCCAGCTGCGGTCCCACGACGTGGACGACGCCCTGCTCGACGTCGCCCAGCGGGTGCAGCCGCACACCGAAGTCGGCGCAGTTCTTGCGCAGCGTCTCCAGCTGGACCCGGGAGACCGGGTCGGCGATGGGCTTGTCGATGTCGAGGGTCGGGGTGTTGTGATCCTCGGTCGCGATGGTGAGGTCGAGGCGCCGCACCTTACGGCCGTTCTGGCGCAGACCGTCGAAGGCCTGCGGGCTGGTCACCTCGTGCAGCAGATGCAAGTCGATGAAGAGGAGGTCGGGCTCGCCCTCCGCGCGCCGGACGACATGGTCGTCCCAGACCTTCTCCGCGAGTGTCCTACCCATCGCTTTCCCTCCGGCCGGCCTTGTGTGGGCGCCGGCCCAACTAGAGATCTTGTGGCGGCGAGACCGCCCGTACCCCTCGTCCGGACGTCCGCCACCCGGCCCGTTGGTCTGCGGGTCGCTGTGTATTCCAGAGTGGCGCGTTCCACCGGAAAATGAACTTGCGTTTCACAGAGTGAGACGCGAGTATCGTTTCATGGACAACAGTAGCGGCGTCGGCGTTCTGGACAAGGCAGCCCTTGTCCTGAGCGCTCTGGAGTCCGGTCCGGCCACCCTCGCGGGCCTGGTCGCGGCGACCGGACTGGCACGACCCACGGCACATCGTCTCGCCGTGGCCCTGGAACACCACCGCATGGTGGCGCGCGACATGCAGGGCCGTTTCATTCTCGGCCCCCGCCTGGCGGAACTGGCGGCGGCAGCCGGCGAGGACCGTCTCCTCGCGACCGCCGGCCCGGTGCTCACCCACCTCCGCGACCTTACGGGCGAGAGCGCGCAGCTCTATCGCCGCCAGGGCGACATGCGCATCTGCGTGGCCGCGGCCGAGCGTCTCTCGGGCCTCAGGGACACGGTCCCGGTCGGCTCGACGCTCACGATGAAGGCGGGCTCCTCGGCCCAGATCCTGATGGCGTGGGAGGAGCCGGAGCGCCTGCACCGCGGCCTCCAGGGCGCCCGCTTCACAGCGACCGCCCTGTCGGGCGTACGACGCCGGGGCTGGGCCCAGTCGATCGGCGAGCGCGAACCGGGTGTCGCCTCGGTCTCAGCTCCCGTACGGGGCCCGTCGAACCGCGTGGTGGCCGCCGTCTCGGTATCCGGCCCGATCGAGCGCCTGTCCCGCCATCCCGGCCGCATGCACGCCCAGGCGGTCATCGACGCAGCCGGCCGCCTCTCGGAGGCCCTGCGCCGCACCGGCTGACCACGGGCACGAACGTCGGAGAGGGTCGGCCTCAACGCCGCGGCAGACCTTCACCGGCGAACAACCTGTGGGGCAGCTTCTGCGAGGCGCGGGGCTGTATCGACGGTGCGGCTCCGCCGCATGGGCGCGACCAGCCGCAGGGTGCCCGCACCGTGAGACCACTCCCCAGCCCCGTCCCGCGGATCAGCCGTTCGCGCCGGACGACCGGTGGGCAAACCGATCCGCCCCCCGCCGCCCTCTCTTCTCCACCGGCAACACCCCGTGCGCCGCCGCCAGCCCGAACGCCGGCATGTCCGCGTAGATCGACTCGTACGACCCCTCGGGCACGACATACGTCTCGTGCCACAGCCCCACATGCTGCCGGGCCTTCCCCTCCCGCTCCTTGCGGTTGAGGACCCCCCACGCCTGGTGATGGAACATGTCCGGCGCCGAGGCGTACGCGTACAGCTTCTCCTTGGACTCCCAGTACTGGACGACGTAGTACGTCCGGGGCGACGCCGTCAGCAGCACATGCTTCAGCAGCCCCCGCGAAGGGTCCTTCGACAGCTCCCGCAGCATCCGCGGCATGGCCGTGAACACCGGGAACCAGTGATGCACGGCCCAGAAGTGGTTGATGCGCATCCCGATCAGCAGAACGACGACATCCCCCTCGGCGGCCGCAGTCGTACGGCCCGCGTTGGGCTTCGCGAACATGACGCCTCCCCCGGTGGAACGGTGAACTCGTTGGCTAGCGGCACTATCCGACCGCCGCGTGCTTGGATCGTGCCGTTGTCCGAGGAAAGGCGCAAGGCATGCGGCTGGCGGAGTTGAGCGAGCGCAGCGGTGTGTCCACCGCGACCATCAAGTACTACCTTCGCGAGGGGCTGTTGGCGCCAGGCCGGCAGATCAACACGACGACCGCGGAGTACGACGAGGACCATCTGCGCCGCCTGCGACTGGTACGCGCGCTGATCCAGGTGGGCCGCATCCCTGTCGCCACCGCCCGCGAGGTGCTCGGCCACGTCGACGACGACTCCCTGGGCCGTACGATCCGGCTGGGCGCGGCCCTGTGGGCGTTGCCGCAGGGCGCCGAGCCGGCCGAGGAGGACCCCGCCGTGGTCGCCGCCCGCCGGGAGGTGGACCGGCTGCTGGTGAGCCTCGGCTGGGAGACCGCCCGCGCGCTGAGCACCCTCTCCCCCGTGCACCGCTCACTGGTGGTGTCGGTGGCCGCGCTGATCCGGCTGGGCTACCCCTGGGACGCCGAACTGATGGCGCCGTACGCGGAGTTGATGCACCAGGTGGCGAAGCGGGACCTGGACTATCTGGAGACGCACGCGTCGGACGCGGAGCGGGTCGAGACGGCGGTCGCGGCGACCGTGCTCTTCGAACCGGTGCTCACGGCACTGCACAGGCTGGCCCAGGAGGAGGAGTCGGCGCGGCGGTACGGGCTGTAGGCGGGCGGGGGCGTACGGCCCGCACATGCCAAGTGGCCCTCCGCCGAAGCGAAGGACCACCGTGCACTGACGTACCCCCGACCGGATTCGAACCGGCGCTACTGCCGTGAGAGGGCAGCGTGCTA